>VAZZ01000412.1 GCA_005884715.1 Alphaproteobacteria bacterium
GCAATTCGACATAGAGCCGATCGCCGAATATCTTCACCAGCTGTTCGATGCGTGAGCGCGCCACTTGCGGCTGACCCTGGACCAGGGCTTCGTTGACCGGCCCATCGGGGCCGCCGGTCAAACAGATGAGACCGTCGGCATGCCGGCTCAGATATTCGATGCCGACATGCGGCTCGGCCGTATCTGGCGTATCGAGATAGGCGCGGCTCGACAGCATCATCAGATTGCGATAGCCCGCCTCATCCTTGGCGAGGAGCGCCAGGCTCGGCAATTTGCGTAAGCCGCTGCGCTGGCGGTGCGCTGCATCGGGAGAGGCTTCCTCGCAGGCGAGCTTGAGAGTGCAGCCGATGATCGGCTGAATGCCCTTCTCGCTCAGGGCGTCGGAGAATTCGAGCGCGCCGAACAGGTTGCCGGTGTCAGTGATGGCGAGCGCCGGACTTGCCATGTCCTTGGCGAGGCCGGCCATCTGCTTGATGTGCAAGGCACCTTCCGCCAGCGAATAGGCGGAATGGGCGCGCAGATGGATGAAGGTGACGCTCGTTTTCGACTCGTCCGGCATGAGCCGATCCTAGCGCAGAAGAACGCCGGAAGGCGACATGAGCGAGATAATGATCCACAACCGCGGATCAGTCCTGCAGAAGGCGGCCATCTTCGAGCCGCACCAGCCGCGACATCCGCCGGGCAAGCTCGACGTTATGCGTCGCTACCAGGGCGCCGACGCCCTCCTCGCTGATCGCTCGCAGGAATTCGCCGTGAACTTGATCCGATGTCCGGGGATCAAGATTCCCGGTCGGCTCGTCAGCCAGGAGCAATTGCGGCCGATTGGCCAGAGCGCGGGCAATGGCCACGCGCTGCTGCTCGCCGCCCGACAATTCGGCGGGACGGTGGTCGAGACGCTTGCCGAGGCCGAAGCGCTGCAGCAGTTCGCCGGCGCGGCGCCTGGCGGCGGATTTGTCGGCGCCGGCGATCAGCTGCGGCATCATCACATTCTCGAGGGCGGAGAATTCCGGCAGCAGATGATGGAACTGATAGACAAAGCCGATGCCGATGCGACGGATGCGGGTGCGCGAGGCATCATCAAGTTGGGTGCAGTTCTGTCCGGCGACGAAAACTTCGCCCGCGCTCGGCGCTTCGAGCAGGCCTGCAATATGCAGCAGCGATGATTTGCCCGATCCCGACTGTCCGACAAGGGCCACGATCTCGCCCGGATGGACCTTGATGCTCACATCGAGAAACACATCGAGCCGGCCGGCACCTTCGGAAAAGGAGCGCGCGACATGGCGCAGATCAAGTGCCGGTTTCAGCGCTTCCATCATTCGTAGCGCAAGGCCTCGACCGGATCGAGGCGCGCGGCGCGCCAGGAGGGATAGAGTGTCGCCGCAAAGGACAGGACCAGCGACATGATGACGATCGCTGCCGTCTGTTTCGGGTCCATATCGGCCGGCAGCTGCGAGAGATAATATAGCTCGGGCGAGAAGATCTCGGTCCCCGAAAGCCAGGAAATGAACCGGCGAATATGCTCGACATTGAGGCAGATGAGAATCCCGAGCAGAAAGCCAGCCAGGGTGCCGGCAACGCCGATCGCGGCTCCGGTCATGAGAAAGACCCGCTGCACGCTGCCGCTCGAGGCCCCCATGGTGCGCAGGATGGCGATGTCATGCCCCTTATCCTTTACCAGCATGATGAGGCCCGAAATGATATTGAGGGCGGCGACCAGGATGATGAGCGTCAAGATCAGGAACATCACATTGCGCTCGACAGCGAGCGCGCTGAAGAAGGCCTGGTTGCGCTGCTGCCACGTCTGGATATCGAGATCCGGCCCCGCCGCATCGAGTAGAGCGGGCTTCATCTCATTGATCCTGTCGGGGTTGTCGACTGTCAATTCGATGGCGGAAGCCGCATTGTCGACGACGAAGTAGTCCTGCGCCTCGGCGAGCGGCATATAGATGACGCTCTCATCATATTCCGACATGCCGATCTTGAAGATGGCGACCACCGGATAATCGCGGATGCGCGGCGCCGATCCCATGACGGTTTCGGGCCCGCTCGGCGAGATGATCGTCAGTGTACTGCCAAGACTGAGACCATGGCGCCAGGCCAGGCGCTCGCCGATGGCCACACCGCCCGACTTCTCGAAGCCATCGAGAGATGGCACCTGATCGGGCGTACCCACATCCTTGATCGCGGTGATGAGATCTCGATTGTTGATGCTCGGCAGCTTCTTGAGATCGGCTTCATGGACGCCACGCACCAGCGCCCCGGTATTGTTGCGCTGCGAGGAAGCCATGGCCTGGCCTTCGACAAACGGCATGGCATGCGCGACACCCGGCACCTTGGCGAGGCGAGACGCGATATTGTCGTAATCGGTTATCGGCGTCGCATCGAGCGAATAGAATGTCGCGTGACCGCTGAACCCCAAGATCTTGCTCAGGAGCTCGGCGCGAAACCCGTTGAGCACCGCCATGACGACGATCAGCGTCGCGACACCCAGCAAGATGCCGATGAAGGAGAAACCGGAAATGACCGAGATAAAGCCTTCCCGGCGGCGCGAGCGCAAATACCGCATCGCCAGCATCCGCTCGAAGGGAGCGAAAGGCCTGGTTTCCGGTAGCGTATTGTCCATCAGCTGGCGAACCGGGTCACGATATCTGTCAGCGCCAGGTTGCTGCGCTCGCCGGTCCTGCGATTCTTCACCTCGGCGATGCCATCCTTCAGGCCCCGCGGGCCGATGATGACCTGCCATGGCAGGCCGATGAGATCCATGACCTTGAACTTGCCGCCCGGCCGTTCGTCGGTATCGTCATAGAGAACTTCCACGCCCTTGGCGGTAAGCCCCTGATAGATCTTCTCGCAGGCCTGGTCGGCCTCGGCATCGCCCGCCTTCAGATTGATGAGGCCGAGCTTGAACGGCGCCACCGGTTCCGGCCAGATGATGCCATTCTCATCATGGCTCGCTTCGATGATCCCGCCGACGAGGCGTGATACGCCAATTCCATATGATCCAGACTGCACCGGCACCTGCTTCCCGTCCGGTCCCTGGACCAGACATCCCAGGGGCTCAGAATACTTGGTACCGAAGAAAAAAATATGGCCGACTTCGATGCCCCGCCCGGTCAGGCGGCGCGCCTCGGGCACCTGCTGCTCGAAGTCAGCCTTGTCGTGCTTCTCGTCGGTCGCCGCATATTTGGCGGTGAAATCCTCGACGATGCCGGCCACCTTGGCGACATCATCATAATCGATCTCGAGATTGGTCCAGTCCATGTCGTAGAAATCGCGATCGAAGAAGACCTCGCTCTCGCCGGTATCGGCGAGGATGAGGAATTCGTGGCTGTCCTTGCCGCCAATCGGACCGGTCTCGGCGCGCATCGGCACCGCCTTGAGGCCCATGCGGGCAAAGGTGCGCAAATACGCTACGAACATCTTGTTGTAGGAATGCTGTCCGGCCTCGCGCGAGACATCGAACGAATAGGCATCCTTCATCAGAAATTCGCGGCCGCGCATGACGCCGAAGCGCGGGCGGACTTCGTCGCGGAATTTCCACTGGATATGGTAGAGATTGCGCGGCAGATCCTTGTAGCTCTGCACGCCGGAGCGGAAAATGTCGGTGATCATTTCCTCATTGGTCGGCCCATAGAGCATGTCGCGATCATGGCGATCCTTGATGCGGAGCATCTCCGGCCCATAGGCATTGTAGCGGCCGGATTTCTTCCACAGATCCGAAGACTGGATGGTCGGCATCAGCACCTCGATGGCGCCGGCGCGGTCCTGCTCTTCGCGGACGATCTGCTCAATCTTCTTGAGAACCCGGAAGCCCATCGGCAACCAGGAGTAGCTGCCGGCCGCTTCCTGCCGGATCATGCCGGAACGCAGCATGAGGCGGTGGGATGCGATCTCGGCCTCTTTCGGGTCGTCGCGAAGAATAGGCATGAAATATTGGGAAATCCGCATAGAGAATCCTGGTGCGAGGAAAGTGGCGGACCTTTTGGAGCGAATCTGCCCGGAACTCAAGCCTGTCGAATGTCTTGCCCGAGAGGCCATGTCCGGTGCCTGCCGAGTTTGGCGCCAGACGCTGTTCGAAATTTTTGCCACGCTTCTGTCACATTTCACGTGACAGGACCGTGAAATGTGCTAGCGTCGCCGTCCAATAACGACAAGGACTAGGGTCAAAAGCCCAAGTCTGGGGAGGAGTCTTTCGGCGCGCCTTCACCGGCAGCAGCCGCCACGGGATGAAATCCCGGAGCGCAGTTGAAGACAAAACACTCAACAAAAAGCAAGGCGAGAGCCTTGCTTTTTTTATGGCGTGGCGGCTGTGACCCAGGGCCAGCCATAGCGTATGCCGAAATAAATGACGGCAAAGACAATCGCGGAAACCAGCGTGGTTATCAGAGCCTTTTTGCCCATCTGATGGCTGACCGGCGCACCCGGTTCATTGCCCTCAAGGGTCGTTTCGCCCGCCTCATGAGCGTTCTTCACGCCCCAGGGCAGGATGGCGAACAGCACGATCCACCAGACGACGAAATAGATCGCGATCGCGGTGCCGATCTTCATGCCTGTTCGAGCTCCACCAATGTGCCGGAGAAATCCTTGGGATGGAGGAATAGAACCGGCTTGCCGTGGGCGCCGATCTTCGGCTCGCCATCGCCGAGGACACGCGCCCCTTGCGCCTTCAAACGATCGCGTGCGGCGATGATGTCGGCGACCTCGTAGCAGACATGATGGATGCCGCCGGATGGATTTTTGTCCAGGAACCCCTCGATCGGGGATGCGGCGCCCAAAGGCTCGAGAAGTTCGATCTTGGTGTTGGGCAGTTCGACGAACACAACCGTCACGCCATGGAGAGGCTCGGCCTGCGGCCTGGAAACCTTCGCGCCCAGAATATCGCGATAGGTCCTGATCGCCTGATCGAGATCGGGGACGGCGATGGCGACGTGGTTCAAACGGCCCAGCATTCAAATAGCCCTCTTTGTTGGCGCCGCAATCTATGGATGCCTTTCCAGGCGATCAATGCGGCCTTTGCGCCTGATCGGACGCAAGATGCGCAACGATCCAGTGGCGGGATTCGGGAGCAGCTATTCCGCGCGGACCGAAGACATGTCGATCGAGGAAGAAGCCGGTCAGCTTGAGCCCGTCCAGCACATCGCTCGGTCCGGGCGTTCCCGCCTGGATCCCTTTGAGGAAGGCGGGCAAGGCCAGGAGCCTGTCATGATAGGCCCCGCCTGCTTCGCGGCTGACCGCCCTGCCCGTCCTGGGCGAAACATAAACGAGATCCTCCCTCCCACCGGTCACGGCGCAACGGGCGAGATCCAGTCCGAACCCCAATTCATCGAGCAGCCCCATCTCCCAACGCACCAGGAGTGCCGGCCAGGTACCCTCATCCTGGAGCGAATCAAGGACCACGCGCATCGCCTCGTAAATGCGTGGATGCGGCTCGCGCTCAGGCAGCAGCTGGGCCTCGCCCGTCAGCGTCGTAAGAGCGGCCAGCCGCATCGCCTCGCCGATCAGCAGGCCAGCCTTCAGTTCGACGGGCTCGATCAGGAAATTTCCCAGATGTTCTTCGAGACGTGCGCGCCATGTTGCCAGAACGATGTTTCCGGGCTGCAGCACCGGGCGCAAACGGCGCGAGCGGCCCCCGCGCACCAGACCGAGGGACCGGCCATGCGTCAACGTCAGTATCTCGACGATGGCGCTGGTTTCACCATGGCGCCTGACGGCCAGAACAATACCTTCGTCTTTCCATTCCATACTGAGGGACGAGCCAGTTTTTCTTCAGACCGTCAATATAGGCTGTGGCGAGTTTTGGCGCGCACTGCCTTCAATCCAGCAATCCCATGGCGCGCAGGCGCTCGGGATCCTTGGCCCAATTCTCGCGAACCTTGACGAACAGGAACAGATGCACGCGGCGCTCGAACGCCTTTTCGAGATCGAGCCGCGCCGCCTGGCCGAGCAGCTTGATGGTCTGGCCGCCCTTGCCGAGGACGATCTTGCGCTGGCTTTCACGCTCGACATAGATCACCTGATCGATACGGACCGATCCATCCTTGCGCTCCTCCCAATTTTCGGTCTCGACCGTCGAAGCATAGGGCAATTCCTCATGCAGCCTTTCATAGAGTTTCTCGCGCGTCGTCTCGGCGGCGAGAAACCTGAGCGGCACGTCGGCGATCTGATCCTCGGCATAGAGCCATGGGCCTTCCGGCATCGAGGCCGCGACCTTGGCCCTGAGTTTGTCGACACCGCTGCCGTTCAGGGCGCTGATCATGAAGGTCTCGCGGAACGCGAAGGCCTCATTGAATTTCCGCGACAATTCGAGAAGCGTCTCGGCCTTGACCAGATCGATCTTGTTGAGCGCGAGGAAGGCCTCGATGCCGCTCTTCTTCAGGCCCTCGATGATCATCATGACTTCATCAGTGAGTCCCCGGCGCACATCGGCCAGCAAGACGACGGCATCTGCTTCACTGGCGCCCGACCAGGCGCCTTCGACCATCGCCTCGTCCAAACGGCGCTTCGGCTTGAAGATGCCCGGCGTGTCAACAAAAATGATCTGGCTTGCACCTGAAATGACGATCGCCCGCAACCTGGAGCGCGTCGTTTGGACCTTGTGCGACACGATCGAAATCTTGGTTCCCGCCAGCGCATTGACCAGCGTCGATTTGCCGGCATTCGGCGCCCCGATGATCGCGCAGAAGCCGCAGCGTGTCTGTTTGCCGGTCACTTTCTGATTTTCTCCCGGCGCAGAAAGACTTCGGCGGCAAGCTGCTCGCCGATGCGCTTCGATTGCGCGCTGGCGAGCGCTTCGGGAAAGCCTTCTACGGCAACGGCAATGCTGAATTGCGGCGAGTGATCCGGCCCGTCGCGCGAAACGATCCGATAGACCGGAATGCCCTTCGCCTGGCCCAGCGTCCATTCCTGCAGAAAGCTCTTGGCATCCTTCACCAGCTTGGTGCGGTTGGACAGACGCCTCTCCCACAAGCGCATGATCAGCGAACGTGACGGCTCGAGGCCGCCATCGAGATAAACCGCACCCAGGATGGATTCCATGACGTCGCCGAGAATGAGCGTCTGGGTAGTCATGCCCTGCGCCTTCTCCTTGTGGCCGACACGAATGTGATCGGCGATGCCAAGCTCGCGCGCCGCGTCGGCGCAAGCCTCGGCGCGCACCAGCAGGCTGAAATTCTGTGCCAAGGCTCCTTCGGCCTTGCGCGGATTGCGGACATAGAGTTCTTCGGCGATCACCAATCCCAGCACCCGGTCGCCCAGGAACTCCAGGCGCTGATAGGTCGTAGCGAGCGTGCTCTTGCGGCTGCTGCCATGGGTAAGAGCCGCCTTGATGAGGTCGCGATTGCGAAAGGTATAGCCGAGGAGCGCCGCTATCGCTTGGTATTCCTGGTCGGTAAAGCGCGTCCGGTCTGTGGTCACGGCCTCAATTCACGAGATTGAAGAAACGCAGCCAGCGTATCGAGGTCGGCCATTTCCACACCTGCCAGAAGGCGGCATCGGGCTCGATCGAGAAAAAGATGATGTCGGCGCGGCCGACGAAATTCTCGTAGGGAACGAAGCCGACGCCGCGCTGGGACGAATTCGCTGCATAGCGGCTGTCGAGCGAGTTGTCGCGATTGTCGCCCATCATGAAATAATTGCCCGCCGGCACGACATATTCGTCAGTATTGTCGGCCGCTCCATTCGGCTCCTTGTCGAGGACATTGTAGGTCACGCCGTTAGGCAAGGTTTCGACATATTGCGGGATCGGACGGCCGGATCCCTCGCCCTTCTCGTCGACAAAATCGGCGATCCGCTGCTTCGGGACCGCTTTGCCGTTGATGAACAGGACGCCTTCCTTCATCTGAATATGATCGCCCGGCAATCCGATCACCCGCTTGATGTAATCCGTCTCATTGTCGAGCGGCAGCTTGAAGACCGCGACATCGCCGCGCTTGGGTTCGGCGGCGAGGACAAATCTTCCCTCGACCGGCACCGGGCCGAATTTGAAGAGTTCTGTGCCGAAAAGATTCAGACCGAAATTGAAGGAGTATTTGCTGTATCCATAGGACAATTTGGAGACGAACAGATAGTCACCCACCTTGAGGGTCGGGTACATCGATCCTGACGGAATGTTGAAGGGCTGATACAGGAACATCCGCACGGCAAAGGCGATCAGCAAGGCCTGGATGATGACCTTGATCGTATCCCAGAAGCCATCTTCAGACTTCTTCCGGGGCTCGTGCGCCGCCGCCGCCATATTATGATCTCTCATATGTTTCACAGTATTCATGCCAAATCGGGCCGGCCCGTTTTTCCAGCCTATAGTACGCATATATTTTCGTTTCAACGGTAGGAAAGATTACATCCCGGTTATTGCGATTCTACGGGCATGGCCTCGATGATGACGAAGGCCTGCGCATAGGGAAAATCATCCGTTATGGTCAAATGGATATGCGGCTTATGACCCATGGGCACAATGGCCTGAAGCCGCTCGCCGGCCCCCCCGGTCAGGACCATGGTCGGCTTGCCCGATGGCTCGTTCACCACCCCCAGATCGCGCCAGAAAACGCCGCGGCTGAAGCCGGTGCCGAGCGCCTTGGCGCAGGCTTCCTTCGCGGCATAACGTTTGGCATAGGAAGCCGCACGCTCGGCCCTGCGGTCGGATTTGCGCCGTTCGATTTCGGTGAAAACCCGGCGCGTGAAGCGCTCGCCATAGCGCTCCAGCGTCTTTTCGACCCGCCTGATGTCGATCATGTCATTGCCGAGGCCAATGATCATTTGAGACCCCGGCTTCCCGGCTTCACGGCCGGAATGACAGCCAGTTCCGGCGGCAGTGATTCGGCCGGATAGGTCGGGATCTCCATGCTGGCCAGCGCCGACAGCGGCACGCCGAGATCAGCCTTGCCGCCCGAGCGATCGATCAGGCAGGCCGCACCCACCGCCACGCCGCCCTCTTCTCCTATTCCAGCGATGCATTCGCGCGATGAAAGACCGGTGGTAACGATGTCCTCGACCATGAGCACGCGAGCCCCTTTGCGGATCTGGAACCCACGCCGCAAAGCCAACTTGCCGTCGACGCGCTCGAAGAAAATCGAATCGACCCCCAATTGGCGTGCCATCTCATAGCCGACGATGACGCCACCCATGGCGGGCGAGGCGACCAGATCGATGCCGTTTCCGATGCGGGCCTTCACCTTGGCAGCCAGCGCCGTGCACAGGCGTGCGGCGCGCGCCGGGTCCATCAGGACGCGGGCGCATTGCAGATAGCGCGGGCTGCGCAGTCCCGACGACAGGATGAAATGGCCTTCCAGCAGCGCGCCGGCCGCTCTGAACTCAGCCAGAACCTCATCATTAGTCATCAATCCGTCCTATCCTTCGGCGCGGTCGACCGAGCTCACCAGAGGCTTCAAATCTAGGTCGCGCATGATTTGGTTGAGGTGTTTGAGATCATGTACTTCGATCAGGATATCGAGATCAAAGAAATCGCGAGCCCCCTCCTGGGTGACCATTTGCAGCTCGTCGATATTGGCGCCCGAATCACCGATCACCTGGGTGACCTGCGCCAGCGCGCCGATCTCATTGTGAACCTTCACCAGGATGCGGGCGGGAAAGCGCTGTCCCTCGGTGGTCGAGTCCCAGGTGAGATCGATCCAGCGGCCGGGCTCGCTGTCGAAACTTTCAAGGGCGCGGGCGAAGATCGGATAGATGACGATGCCTTCGCCCGGCATGCGGATGCCGACGATGCGCTCGCCCGGCACGGCGCCGGTCGCCAGCGAGAATTTGAGCGCGTGGTCGCGCCCGGCGCCGCGTACCGGAATTCCCGATTCCACCCCACCGTGACGCGTGGCCGGCTTCTTGCGCTGGGGCATCGGCGCTTCGACCACCAGCCCCATCGCCTTGAGGATATCGGCAGCGGCAAGCTCGCCGCGTCCAACGGCCGACAGCGCGTCTTCCACATTCTTGTGGCCGGTACGCGCGATGGCGGCCGCGACATCGGCCTTGACGAAGCTCTTGCCCACCTTCTCGAGCAAGCGCTCGACGATCTCCTTGCCGAGCCCGGCATATTGCCGGCGGGTCGCGAGGCGCGTGGCGCGGCGGATGGCGGCGCGCGCCTTGCCGGTGACGGCGAGCCCCTCCCACGCGGCAGGCGGCACCTGCGCTTCCGAGCGGATGATCTCCACCTCATCGCCATTATCGAGCTGCGTGACCAAAGGCGCATGGCGGCCATTGATGCGGCAGCCGACGCAGCTGTCGCCGATGCTCGTATGCACGGCGTAGGCAAAGTCGATCGGCGTCGCACCGCGCGGCAAAGCGATGAGCTGGCCCTTGGGCGTGAAGCAGAAGACCTGATCCTGGAACAGCTCCAGCCTCGTATGTTCGAGGAATTCGCGCGGGCTTTCACCTTCCGACAGCATCTCGACCAGGTGCCTCAGCCAGCGATAGGCGTTGGATTCGGCCGAGGGCACACGCACGCCATTGACGGCATCCTGCGTCCGCTTGACGTCCTTGTAGAGCGCATGCGCCGCCACGCCACGCTCGGCGATCTCATTCATCTCGCGGGTGCGGATCTGCATCTCGACGCGCCGGTGATGCGGTCCGATCACCGTCGTGTGGAGCGACTGGTAGTCGTTCTGCTTGGGCGTCGAGATATAGTCCTTGAAGCGTCCCGGCACGGCTCGCCAGGTGCGGTGGGCGACACCGAGGGCGCGATAACACTCATCGCTGCTCGCGACGATGACGCGGAAGCCGAAGATGTCGGAAAGCTGGCCGAGCGACAGGCTCTTGCGCTCCATCTTGCGCCAGATCGAGTAAGGCCGCTTCTCGCGGCCGGTCACCTTGGCATCGATGCCATTGGCCTTGAGCTCGGCCTTCAGTTCTTTCTCGATCTCGACAAGCAGGCTGCCGCTCTCTTCATGCAGGCGGTCCAGGCGCTTCTTCACCGTGACGAAGGCGTCAGGATTGAGCACGCGGAAGCTGATATCCTCGAGCTCTTCCCTCACGTTCTGCATGCCCATGCGCCCGGCGAGCGGCGCATAGATGTCCATCGTCTCCTGGGCGATGCGAAGCTTCTTGTCAGGCGCCATGTGGCCGAGCGTGCGCATATTGTGCAGGCGGTCGGCAAGCTTCACCAGCAGAACCCGCACATCCTTCGCCATGGCAAGGAGCAGCTTGCGCAAATTCTCGGCCTGGGTCGCCTCCTTGGTGACGAGATCGAGGCGCTTGATCTTGGTCAGGCCGTCGACAAGCGAGGCGATCTCGTGGCCGAATTTTTCCTCGATTTGGCTCTGCGTTGCCTCGGTATCCTCAACCACATCATGAAGAAGGGCGGCGGCGATGGTGGCGCCGTCGAGCTTCATTTCGGTGAGGATGGCGGCCACTTCGAGCGGATGGTTGAAATAGGCTTCGCCTGAAGCGCGCTTCTGGCCGCCATGCGCCTTCATGGCGTAGACATAGGCGCGATTGAGCAGGTCCTCGTCGGCGTTCCGATCGTAGGACATGACGCGTTCAACCAGCTCAAACTGCCGTATGGGCGCGATCTTAACCATTCTTCACTCGCAAATTCACTCAATAGTAGCGGAAAAAATGCTCAAAGCGAGGGTTTCACCGATTGTGAACAGCAGGTCAGCCCGATAGAATTTTCATTGCATTCCCAATGGCTGAGGAGGAACCTGATGAAATATGCATTGCCGTTTCTGAGCCTTGCCGCATCAAGCCTCGGCGCGCTCTCAGTCCTGGCGACCGATTTGCAGGCAGAAGAAGCCAAGGGCCCCAAGGCGGACGACAATCTCAATGCCGTGCTGTGGGACCAGACCGCCGTCGAGGCCAAGGCGACCATGGCCCAGGCCTATGTCCTGGCCCGCATCCGTTTCGATGAAGCGCTCGCCGACAAGAGCCGGACGGCCGATCCTTCAGTGCAGAGCGGCGACTTCGCCAACAAACCGCCGGCAGTTGTACTCGATGTCGACGATACGGTGCTCAACACATCGCAATACCAGGCCTGGAATGTCAAAGGCGGAACATCCTTCAGCCCCAAGACCTGGACAGCCTATGTGAGGGCCAAGATCGATACGGCCATTCCCGGTGCGGTCGAGTTCACCCAATATGCCGCATCAAAGGGCGCGAAGGTCTTCTACGTCAGCAATCGGACCAAGGAGGAAGAACCCGCGACCGCAGAGCGGCTGAAGGAACTCGGTTTCCCGATGGGCGGCAATGTCGACACCCTCCTCACCGCCAAGGAAATGGAAGACTGGGGATCGGCCAAGGGCACAAGGCGTGCCTTTATCGCCAGGGACTACCGCCTGCTACTTCTCGTCGGCGACAATCTCGGCGACTTCACCGATGCCTATAAGGGCTCGATCGAGGAACGCCAGAAGGTGTTCGACGACAATGCCGCGCATTGGGGCAAGGATTGGATCGCCCTTCCCAACCCGACCTATGGCTCATGGGAATCGGCTGCCTATGGCCATGACTTCAAGACGCCGCCCGAAGAGCAGCGCCAGAAGAAGATCGACGCGTTGAAGACGTGGAGCGGACCGGCTCAGTAGCTCAATTCCGTGTCAGAAGCCGATTGGGCTTCAGCCAGAATGGCGGCAGGCAGAGCGGCGTCGATGACATCGGCAGGATGCTTTCCTTGAGGTCGATGCCGATCGCGTCGCGGACGAAGATGCGGCGTTCGGCGATCCTCTGTGCCACTGCCGGATGCCTGGCCTCAAGGTCTCGACGCAAGGCTTGATCAGCGAAGACCACCGGGTCCTCGCAATTGAGCGCGTGGCCCATGCGCATCGGCACCGGGATGATGTCCACCTGGAACGCCATGCCGGCTGAGATCTTGCCCGCATAACCGGGCTGGATCGGGCTGTGCACCCACTCATCGTAGCTCGTGAGATGGCCGGGATTGAGCGCTGAACGCAAACCGCCGCGCGCCAGGACTTCGGTAACGGCCGAAAAAATGTCGCCCCCGCAGATGCCGATATCGGCCGCTTCGTACCAGGCAAGAAGTCCCTCGAAATATGCCGATGCTATTTTGAGAAAATCATCGCCCCTATCGCTCAGGAGACCGCCGCGGGCCGACAAACCGCCCCACAGGCCGATGGCACCGACAATGCCGTCACCGCGCTTCATCACCCGCGTACCCGGACTGCGCAGACCGATGATGGATGATGACGCATCGCCGCTCGCCAGCATGAGATGCGCGCTCAAGGGCTCGCCCTCATGCTGCATCCGCGCCACCGCACCATATTCGGTATCGCCTTCCTTCACGCCTGACAGGATGCGCCATAGCGCCGCCGAGGCGCGCGCACCCGCCCATTCAGAAACGGCGATCTGATCGGTATCGACGACAGAGCGCAGGCCGGTGATCGGATGCATCAGCACCGGTGTCGCATCGCTCACACGCTTGCCGGCAATCTCGCGCAGGACATCGACGATGAAGGACGGCACGAAAAATGCGGGAAAGCTGCCATTCCATTCGGCAGGCTCCAGATATTTCCACCCGGCGAGCGCCACGCTGTCGCCGGTCTTCATCCCCACCTCGCGCAAGACATGCGCAAGGCTCGGCGCCTGGCTGCGATCCTGGCCCATGAGGGCGAAACTTTGGGCGAGCAGGATTTCAACTCCGGGCAGCCGTGCCAGGCGCGCATAGTCGAGGCACTCATTTCCAACAATGATGATGCGGCTCTGGCGCGGCCCCAGAACCAGCAATGCCTCCTCGAAGCGCGGATCGAAGCCGGTCAGGAACATGATATTGGCGAAATGCTCGCGATCGGCATAGATGACGAACCAGTCCGCGCCCGCCGCTTGGTAGGCCGCACTGCATCGCTGCTCATAGGTCGCCGGCGGAATCTGCGGCACTTCGACAGGCAAGCCGAAATCGGGAATCGCTATGTCGCCGAGGCGAATAGGCATTAGGTCAGGTCCTATATTTTCGCATCACGGCAACCACTGCTTCACCGGCTTGTCACGCTCGACAATATAGAACCCGTCGCGCTCGACCGGCTGCCAGCCACTGGCCGCCCCGTCCGGCCAGATGACGCGAATTTCGGGCCGGACGCTGTCGCCCAATCCGAAATGCCACCAGCCAAGCTCACCGCTGGCGTGGCCGCCACCCACGGTGATTTCGCGGCGCATCACGGCGGCGCCGCGTCGCACTTCGATCCAGGCGCCAATTCCATCGCGGTTCGCTCCTGGCTGTTCAAGCCTGACCTCGATCCAATGGCCGGCGTTAGGGGTCGTATTGCGCCACAGCTGTGCCTTCTCCCAGCGGTTGACGACGATGAGATCGACAAGGCCATCAAGGTTCAAATCGACGAGAAGAGCACCACGCGAAGTGGCGACACTCGCTACCCCCGCCTTTTCGCCCGCTTCATAAAACTTGCCGTCTGGCTGCTGCAGCAGCAGGTTGTTTGGATCTTTCGCGGCAAAATCCGGCATTTTGGCGATGTTGCCCTTGGCAATGAACAGATCGGCAAGGCCGTCATTGTTCACATCCTCGAATTGCGCATGCCAGGCGGTGCTTGGCCGCAAGTCCTCGCCCAGATAAGGCCGATGCGCGGTCACGCCTTTGGCGTATGCCACATCCTTGTAGTCAGGACGCGGCTCTCCTTGCTGCGGCGGACCGGCAAGCATTTGCAGCTTGTTGTCGGCCATGCTGGTCAGGAAATAATCCGGGTAGCCATCGCCATCAAGGTCAGCGCTTGCAATGCCCATGCCCCAGATGCGCAGAGGCTTCCAGCCGTCGGCTTCGGTATAAAGGCTCGGCGGCTCGCCGGCGAGAATGCGCCAGAGCTGCTCCTGGCCGCCTTCGTAATATTCCCGGTCGTTTGAGATGCGAAGGCTCGGCGTGCCGGACCTGTCCCAATCGGTGAACAGCATCGAGAGCGCGCAGTAGCTTGGCTTGAGCGCGACGGGGGGTGCAAATTTGCGCTCGCTATCACCTTCAGCCGCGAGCGGGCGGTGCAGCCAGTTGTCGGTGCACGAGCCCCATGGCTCCATCTCCTTGGCACGGTCGATATAATTGCCGAGAGCGAGCGTGGGCCATGAGGCGTTACCCTCCCAGGTCGCGGCGAAGGCCGTCGACCAGGCATCGCCGCCGGCAAAACCCCACATCTCATTGGCGCGCTCGAAACGGCAGTTGCCGAGGCCGCGCATGACGACATTCTCGCCGACCCGCAGCAGCATCACATCCATATTCGCATCGCCATCGATGTCGATCGGGTAGGCACCGGTGACCTTGTCCAGCTCGAGGCCGCTTGGCTGCAGGTCGAAATGCAAGCGACCGCCTGGCGTGCTGGCGTTGCGGTAGAATTTCGCCGGCGAGGAGCCGCCGGCGAGCAGCAGGTCGGGAAGGCCATCGCCGCTGCAATCGAATGCCGCGACGCCGCCGCCGACCATGTATTCCCACTCACCGCTATAGATGCTGTCGATTCCAGCAGTCTTGGTCTCCTCGACGAAACTCGGCAGCAAGGGAGATTCCTCGGCCATGCAAGGTGACGCCAATGCACTCGAAGCCAGGATGGATGCGGCAAGGAGCAGATGCGGCGAACGCATGTCCTATTTCCTCGTCCGCAACGCGTTTGCATAGGAGGCGACGCATTGCCCCTGCGCGAGACCGCGCTCTATGGCCGAGCGGAAATGAATGCCGCCATAGAGCCGCGATATGCCGGCCTCGCTGGCGGCCGCCGAGAAGCTGGCAAAGCTGCGGGGTTTCAAACCGTCGCCCTCGCGCGTCCTGTCCTCGAAGGCGAAGTTCTCACCGAACAGCTTGGTGAGCACGGCGGCGGCAGCGGCCGATTGCGTGCTGTGACCACTGGGATATTCGGGGAATGGCGGCGTGATCAGCAGCGGCTCCCATTTCGGATCGATCAGGCGGCGAATATAGGTCACCGGCCGCAGAAGATCGTATTGGAATTTCGTTTCCCAGCAGCCGATGAACGCATCAGCCAAGACGACACCGAGGCGCGCCAGCACATCGACGCTTTTCTCAAGATCGGACTTGTCATGCTTGATAATCTGAAGAGCGATCGAAATCCAATGGCCGGGTGGCGTTGGCGACAACATGGGGTCATCTGACCAGAAACGCGCGATGGCACGCTCCTCGGTGGTCAAATTCTTGTCTGTCCGATAAACCTCCAATGCCTCTGCATAAAAGGGCGAAGCCTTGTCCTCGCTATAGTCGGGCGGTGCGGGCAAGCTGCAGGACTTGCCCATGGGCATGGCGAAGGTACGGTTGCTCCCCCATTTCGGCAACAGCGGCAATTGCTGCTGGGAGATCAGGCTGGTCGGCACCCAGTGCGCAGCCCCTGCCGTCAATGTGTATTCATAAGGAAATCCCATATTCACAACGAGAGCGCCGCCATCGTCACGCGACCAGGCCAGCACATGCGCCGCGATCTGACGCCCGTAGTCCTCGCTGCGGGCGATCACATCGGCGGGAACGCCTTCGCTCACCAGCCTGCGCTGTTTGGTATCCTGAAGCCCGATGACCCGCTGGCCGGTGGGACCGGTATTCTGAAACAGCTCCTGCACCAAGGAGGCCAAGGCGGCATTGAGGACCACGCCTTCATCATAGACTTGGCCCGCATTGCGGCGCGGCAACGGCCGCAGACCGTCCAGTTGCCCCGCCAGCGACTGCAAGTCGTCACTCCCGCTCGCCACCGACTCGAAAGCCGTGACGCCCAGATAAGCGAGGGAGCGGCTGGCCACTGGCGGTGAATAGGTCGGCGTGTGACGGATAAGTTGGAGCACAAGAGCATACCAGGCGATAAGCGACTGCTCCGCGCTCGCTTCGCGAGATGATCCGGCCATCGAATTCACGGGAGCAAAAAGAGTGAACAGGGCCAAGAGAAGGATTGCAGCCAGACGAGGCATCATGCTCATGAGGTGTCGCGCCACACGGGAGTTGCGGGCAGGATAGGAACGAATGGCGTTCCGGATCAAGCTCGCTTATGTTCTAACGGCATTAACCGGTCGGCCTGCTGAACCCCGTGATCGGTTGACTCATATGCCAGATTGTCGCAACCTTTTTGCGGCGCCGAAACAAACAACAGATATCGGCCATGACCCCCTGCCCGGTTCAGACCGGCTCAGGACGGCGTTTTGCGGGTGCATGCGGGCCATTGAGGGAGGTTCAGAATGAAGACCAGGTATTTGACCGCGGCAGCCGGCGCTTTGCTGCTTGGCCTTGCGCCGCTCCCGGCGATGGCCGCCGGCAAGACCATCGCGGTGTCCTGGAAGACTTTCCAGGAGGAGCGCTGGAAAACCGACGAAGCGGCGATAAAGGCGGTCGTCGAGGCGGCGGGCGACAAATTTGTCACGACTGACGCTCAGGGCTCGGCCCAGAAGCAGGCTGCCGATATTGAAGGACTGATCACCCAGAAGGTCGATGTCATTCTCGTTGTCGCCTTCGATTCGGACGCCATCCTGCCCTCCTTCAAGGCGGCGAGCGATGCCGGCGTGAAGATGCTCTCTTATGACGTGCTGGTCGAGGATCCAAACGCCCTCTATGTCACTTTCGACAATGTAGGGGTCGGCCGCCTCATGGCCAAAGTAATCCAGGATGCGAAGCCCGAAGGCAACTATGCCTTCATCAAGGGCGACAAGGGTGACCCAAACGCCACCTTCCTTTTCCAGGGAATTACCGAGGTCCTGAAAGCCGGTATGGATGGAGGCAAGATCAAGAATGTGTGCGAGACCTTCACCGACGGCTGGAAGCCCGACAATGCCCAGAAGAACATGGAGCAGTGCCTGACTTCGACCGGCAACAAGGTTGATGCGGTGGTCTCCGAGAATGACGGCATGGCCTCTGGCGTTGTCGCTGCTCTCGACGCCCAGGGCCTCGCCGGCTCGGTTCCGGTCTCGGGCCAGGATGGCGACAAGGCGGCTCTGAACCGGGTCGCGCTCGGCACTCAGACGGTCTCGGTCTGGAAGGACTCCCGGGCTCCCGGCAAAGCGGCCGGCGAAGCTGCCGTGGCCATTGCCGATGGCAAGGATGCAGCCTCGCTGCCGGGCGTCACCAAATTCAATAAGGGCAAGAATGGTGTGGAGGTCAACGCCATCCTGCTCACACCGGATGCAATCACCAAGGACAACCTCAACGATGTGATCGATGCCGGTTGGATCAGCAAGGCCGAAGCTTGCGCGGGTGTAAAGGCGGGAACCGTCAAGGCCTGCGACTGACATCTTGGCAAATGCAGGAAACTGATACAATTTGACTGCGCCGCTGCACTAGCGGCGCAGTTTCGTTCAGTGCAGTCGAGCCCGGTTCTCGGGGAGGAGAGCAGTTCGATGACGACACCGGCGATAGGCTCGCATGATCCCGCCTTGAGTGACGAAGGCTGGGTGCGACGGTTCTTCAACGCCACCGAAATCGACACCCGTATGCTAGGGATGGTCGGCGCGCTGCTGGTGATCTGGGCGGGCTTCGATATCTACAGCGGAATCCTGAGGCCAGGTGACGGTCTTTTTGGCGGCTCCTTCCTCACGCCACGCAATTTGTGGATCCTGATGGTACAGACGTCCTCGATCGCCGTCATGGCGACAGGCATGGTTCTGGTCATCGTGATGCGCCAGATCGATCTTTCAGTCGGCTCGATGCTGAGCTTTATCTCCGTCTCGGTCGGTTATCTGCAGGTCTATGGCCTGGGCCCCGCCCTTGGCGTCGGTCATCCCGCGATCTGGATTATCGCCGTGCTGTTTGGCCTCGCTATGGGAGCGCTGCTCGGCTGCTTCAATGGCATTCTCATTGCCTATCTGAAAATCCCCTCGTTTATCGTAACCCTTGGCGGACTGATCGCCTATAGCGGATTGGCCTGGTGGGTTATCCGCGGCGAGACCGTCGCGCCCATGGACCAGACTTACAAGCTGATTGGCGGCAATGGCCCGCTCGCTTCGATCGGGCCCTTGTGGAGTTGGATCCTCGCCTTCTTCGCCTGCGGCGGCATTGTCACGGCGATCATCACCGGTCGCCAGCAGCGGCGACGTTTCAAATTCCCATTGCGCCCCATCTGGGCGGAGACCGTCATCGGAGTGGTGGGCAGCCTTATCGTTCTCGGTACAACCTGGCTTGTGAATTCCTATCCCTGGGCGCCCAAGGTCATCGAGAAATATGCGCTCGATCACAACATCCCCATACCTGAGGGCACGCTTGACGTGTCCGGCGATGCCATCTGCCGGGAAGGCGACAAAATCGTGCGCTGTGCTGGCGGCCTCAGCTACGAAACGGGTTACGCCATTCCGGTGCTGATCGTCATTTCGGTCGGTTTCCTCATGACCTTCCTTGCAACACGGACGCGCTTCGGCCGCTATGTTTTTGCGACCGGCGGCAACCCCGAGGCGGCTGTGCTTGCCGGCGTCAATACCAAACGGCTCACTGTAATGATCTTTACCCTGATGGGGGTACTGGTCGCCATCTCGGCCCTCATTTCAACCGCCCGCCTCGACTCCGCCACCAATTCGCTCGGCCAGTTCAACGAGCTTTATGTCATTGCCGCAGCCGTCATCGGTGGGACATCGCTCGCCGGCGGCATTGGCACGATCTATGGCGCCCTACTGGGAGCCCTGCTCATGCAGTCGCTGCAATCAGGCATGACCCTGCTTAATTTTCCGAGCGCCTACAAGGACATGGTGGTGGGTGGTGTGCTGGTCACGGCGGTCTGGGTCGATCAGATGTATCAGTCGCGCGTGAAGTGAGGAGAAGATGATGGGTGATGCGAAAAGCCCAGAGGCGAATGCCGCCGGACCGATACCGCTCGTCGAGATGCGCGACATGTCGATCGCCTTTGGCGGCGTCAAGGCCGTCAATCATGCGTCGATCGATCTTTTCCCGGGCGAAGTGGTGGGCCTTCTCGGCCACAATGGCGCCGGCAAGTCGACACTCATAAAGATTCTCTCCGGCGCCTATAAGCGAGACGCCGGCGAGATCTTTATCAATGGCGAGACCGTCAAGATCGAAAATCCGCGCGACGCCAAGGCGCTGGGCATCGAGACGATCTACCAGACGCTGGCGCTCGCCGATAATGTCGATGCCGCCGCCAATCTTTATCTCGGGCGTGAATTGCGCAGCAAATGGGGCACGCTCGACGACATCGCGATGGAATCGGCATGCCGTAGCGTGATGGGAAGGCTCAATCCCAATTTCCGGCGCTTCAAGGATCCGGTGCGCTCGCTATCAGGCGGCCAACGCCAATCGGTGGCGATCGCGCGCGCCATCCATTTCAATGCTCGCATCCTCATCATGGACGAGCCGACTGCGGCTCTGGGCCCCCAGGAAACCGCACAGGTGGGCGAGCTCATCAAACAGCTCAAGGCGGAAGGTATCGGCATCTTCCTCATCAGCCACGACATCCATGATGTCTTCGACCTCGCCGACCGGG
>VAZZ01000063.1 GCA_005884715.1 Alphaproteobacteria bacterium
TGAATCTGTACTCGCACTTCCTTCTCGGGCATCTTGTCCATGGCAGCGAGATTGATTTCGTCGATAAGGCGGCGATGGATCCTGAGTTTGGCGGTCAGCAGCCGGCGCTTCTGGGTCTGTGATTCCGCATCAGCAACATTCACATCGCTCTGACCTGCCTTGGGCTTGCCGGAAAGCAAGGGGGCGGCCGGCGCCATAGGAACCGGCTGTTGCCCCGGTTTGCGAAGTGAGAAGCGGCCAAGTGCCATCGTTCAACAATCTCCTGTGCGAGAGGATGGTGACTCCAAGTGGAATCGACCACTTAAAAAACTCTCATGCTGGGGTGCGACCCCGGCCTCGAGCCGGCAGGGCTGTCCGGGGAGAAATTGATAAATCGGCTGGATCTCCGCAAATTTCCCCCTCCCCGTCTGCCTGCGCGCCGGCGAGGAAGATTTTTGTAGCAGAATGAACCTGACGTATTGATTGAGCTTGAACAGAGAGCCCTCATCCGCCCTTCGGGCACCTTCTCCCACGCTGTGCGCGGGAGAAGGGGAAAATATGGAAATGCTGAGTCTCGTTGTAGAGATTCAACGCGTATCTTTGCTTCTAAAGGCATTTCACATCGTCCCATAAACTTTCCCCGGACAGTCCTGCTGAGCCGGGGGAGCCTCGAAGCATCCATCAAGATAGGGTGAGACTGTTGAAGCAGACCCTTCGAGGGCCGCTTCGCAGCCACCTCAGAGTGAGGGTTAATGGCTCGGACTAAACTCATCGCGGTGCAAATGGACATCGTTCGGTTAGACCCCAAGGATGGTGCGGATATCGGTAATGACCGAGTTTCGGGATTTGATGGCGGTCGTTGGAACCCCGCGGTCGATCGCTTCCCTGACCAATGCGTCATTGGCGTTGTGGCCGAAAGGCCGGTGCTGAACAGCGGCTTGTAATATTTGTTGACGATTGCGCGCGCCATGACTTCGCCGCCGAACTGCTTGGAAATTTCGTCAATCATCCGCCTGGCGGATTTGAGTCCGGGAATGGTCAGATCGGTCACGACATAGACCTGGCTCGAGCCCAGAAGAACGCCTTCGCTCCAGCTTTCGGCGTGGCGCGGCAGATCGACCACGAGGGTCTGATATTTCTGCGCCGCAAGATCCATCGTCCTCGTGACGACTTCCTCGCTGAATTCGAGCCGGTCGGTGAACTTGCGGTGGGTCGAAAGGACCGCAATGCCGCCCGCATGCGAGGCGATCATGGTGTCGAGCATGTGCTGGTCGAGCCGGGCCGGATCAGAAATGAGCTCGTCGATCTGCCAGTTCGACTTCAAATCGAGATATTCGGCGCAGGAGCCGGAGACCAGATCCAGATCGACCACGCAGGCGGTCACCGTCGGAGCGGCCTTGGCGGCCAGAGCGAGAGCGGCATGGAGCGCAATCGTCGTGGCACCCACTCCTCCCCGCGCGCCCATGAAGGTGAAACAGCGGGTATCGGCATGCGCCTGTCCGGCATGGCTGATGACGCGGCCGCAGGCCGCGATCAGCTCGCCAGGTGTGAGCGGGGTCTTGATCCAGTCGGCAACCTTGAGACGCAGGAGCCAGCGCACCAGTTCATCATCGACCGCGGGTGAGAGGACAATCACCGGAATGTCCTTCGGCCGGCACTGCATGAACCGGTCGAATTCCCGCATCGAGCTATCTGCCGAGACGTCGAGGTCGTAGACGAAGACGCTCGTAATCAGCGTCAGATCTACGCCCTCGCGTTCCGCCACGAAGTCCTTGAATTGAGAACCCATTTCCGGGTCCTGCGTGACGCATCCGATGTTGAGGATGCGCGTGGCTTTCCTGGTTGATCGGCTGAAGAACTGCAACATCTCAACTCCCAGCCGCGTTCAAATCTTCGCCGGTCACGGTCGTGTAGAGCGCCGGGACCGTGGCGGTACCAAAGCCCATCAGCCCGTTCAGGAAGACGAAGCTGTAGCTGATCCCGGTGACACTGACCGTAATCGTCGGAACCGGTCCGCCGGTATGGTTGGGCCCGCCTGGGCGCCCGACATAGCCAAGACCCGTATACTGGTAGCGGACCTTGACCAGCTGGGCGGAGGTGATGTCGCTGAAATAGTTGCACATGCCGTTCAGCAGAGGATTGCCGACAGGCGCACTGGAGCAGGTTGTCCTCGAGGTGCCACTGCCATCATTGAGACGACCAAAGACGATCGACTGCATAGCGGATGCGCTGTAGGCGCCGCTATTGGTGCAGGTACCCGCCGACCCGTCGCCAGTTGTGGCGGTGCATTCAAAATCGAAGGTTGGCATGGGATCTCCCGGTTTAACGCTGCCGCCCACCCCGGTCATTGTCTTGAGAGTGGACGCTACTGGCTCTGAGACCGCTGCAAGACGCGCGCCAAACTGAACCGCCTTGGTGGCGGCATTCCACTGATAGAAAATGTAGCTGAATTCGATGATGCCGAACAAAATGACGAAGAACGTCATCATCCCGACGGTGAATTCGAGGTAGGTCGCACCGCCCTCGTCGTCCCAGAATGATATGCGCTCAGCGGTTGCCAATGATTCGCTCCTGATGGGAAGCCGTAAGGGTCGTGGAGCCGAGTCCCAGGAATCCCATGAAACCCAATGACTGATAGGGATAACTGGTACTGACGGTCACCATGGTAATGGGATCGGGGCCGCGATAGCATTGTTCCGTTCCACAGCTTGTCGGGCCGT
>VAZZ01000055.1 GCA_005884715.1 Alphaproteobacteria bacterium
AAGCTGTGCAAGGGCCTCAAGAAGAAGGTCGATGCCGGCCTGTTCAAGGTGAAGATCAAGATCGATCAGACCAGATCGGTGCGCGTCGAGCAGATCAACTATTGCACATCCGAGACCAGCCGGAAGATCGAAGGCACCGTCGCCGTCGAATGCGAGACGGATGAGGATGAAGAGGTCCAGATCAAGCTGGCTGAGAGTTTCGATGTGGCGATCGAGATCAGCAACAAGACCTGCGCCGTCACCGGTTTCAGGATCGAGCCTAAAGGCGATATCGGCAAGATGATCGCCAAGAATGTCGATTTCGAGGAGAAGGTCCGCAAGGCAGTCGAGAAAGAGATCGCCAAGACCTGCGACAGCACTCCGTGAGTCAGCCGAGACGCCGCAGAAGTTCCGTACAAAGACGATCACGCTCGGCATCCGCATAGGCAGTACGCGTGCCCTGCCCCCAGACCGGGCCCGGCCAGCCAGCGTCGGTCTCGAACCTGGCGATCACATGCACATGCATCTGGCGCACGATATTGCCGAGTGCGCCGACATTGAGCTTTCGCGGATTGAACATCTGTGCAAGCCCGCCGCCGGCTCTGGCGATCTCGGCCGACAGGATGCCGGTGTCTTGCGCACTCAGCTCGGTCCACTCCTCGAGGCCCTCGCGGCGCGGCACCAGGATGAGCCAGGGGAAGCGCGCATCATCCATGAGGCGAAGCTGGCAGAGCGGCCAGTCGGTCAGAAACACGCTGTCTGATTCAAGACGCGGCGCGAGTCGGAAGCCGGCCACTATAGGTCCGATGATTCAGCGCTTCTTGAAGTAGTAGAAGGCCCTGAACACCGGACGGTCGACGTCGCGTCCGGTCTCGAGCAATTGCTCGACATGCCAAGCGCGGCCGGCGACCCAGATGGTCGACCAGATGACCGGAATGAGACCGAGCGCCATCAGCACATACATCGCCGTGTCGGGCAGTCCGAGAAGCTGGGAAAATGCCCAGATGATGGCGGCGAAAGCGGCGCCCAGCTTGGTCACCGACAGGAGCACGACACCTGCCGCCGACAGGAAGCTGTTGAAAAGACCCATCGCATGGGAGGTTGGCGCGGGCGACGCCTTGGGCGTGATGATTTCCTGTTCCATGCGGGCAGAGATAATCCGCCTTGGCCTAAAAAGCAGATTACGCGCGCTTATTCCTCGAACGGCGGCCTATTGCGTGAAGGCGGGGAGTTGTGTGAAAAGTCGGGCCAGCCGCGGCGATGCCACATTCGCGCGGTTAGACTAGGCGCCCTGCCCCAATTTTCCGGCCTCTTCATGAAGCTCTCAAAGCTTGCCTGCCTGCTTTGTCTTTCCTGCACCGCAGGCCTCGCCCGGGCCGCCGATATTTCCGCATCGGGCGAGAACCTGTCCCGCTATGTGGGCAAATATCCCTTCGACGTCGTGGACGGGTACTCCTTCTATGAGCATCCGAAGGTGATCGCGGCGGTCGATGCCGCCGCGGGGCCCGGTACCGCGGACTGGATCGATGGCCTCGATGTCGGCACGCCGATCACACTCAAGGAGGACGGCCTCATTTCCTCCGTGTGCGAGGCTCATAATTGCGCCGACAATAATGCGGCACTCGCCATATCGGCGTCGGGCCAGCTCATCGCGCTTTGCCTGTTCTCCAAATCGGGCGAATTGGGCATCGTTCCAGGTGAAGTGCACTGGATCGGTCCCAATCTCGACCGATATGTCGAACCACCCGAGGAGGGCGGCGGCTGTCCGCGCGACGCCGATGAATTTCTGGAGGCCTATACCAGCGTGATCCGCTAGGCTCAGCAACAACCAGGGAAAGGGCCCTCCTTTGATTCTATTTCTGAGATATATCGGCTAAGACTCTGATTTAACTTGGGAGTTTCGTATGAGTTTGGCGAAGTGGCTTCTTTGCGGCGTAGCTTTCCTGCTGTTGTCGAGCTCGCCTTTTGCTCAGACCGCCACCGATGACAGCGACGCCACTCTCCTGCCGGGCTGCCAATGGAAGGACCAGACCGTCCTCATCCATGGCAAGCCCAATCAGCAGTTGAGCTTCCGTTATCAGGCATGCACCGGCAAGGACTTGCCCAAGGTCGTCTATGCTCTGAATGAGCGCGAAGAACTCATCCAGTCCTGGGGTGGCGATCATGGCGGTCCGGTTGCTCAGTTCTGGCCGCTTAACGATGCGAAACCTTCAGAACTCATCGACGACATTGCGTCACCCTCGGTCACCGAGAAGGAAAAGGGCCGCTGTCTCGTCCATCTCGACTTCGCCTCCGGCACTTATAATTACGAGCCCAATGTCGCCTATATGGAAGAGCTTCTGGCCACTGATGAGGTCTTCTCGTCCTGCGGTGATTACGGCACCACCAATGACGCGATCCAGTATTTCGTAGTAATCGACAAGGTCCTGCTCGCTTATGTTTGGCTGGGCCAGGACACGCCGTTCTTCGATCCGGCGAGCTTCAAATATGTGAACACGGAAAAGCCCGGTGTAATCGAGTAGCGCATCGGTTTATTTGCAATAGGCCTTCCCTCTGCGCCGGTTGGCGAGGTCGAGATGGAAGTGATC
>VAZZ01000010.1 GCA_005884715.1 Alphaproteobacteria bacterium
GGAAGCACTGTTTTGACACTTTCTTCGGCGGATCGGAATGAAGCAGATTGACCCGGCAGGCTTCACCGTAATCGGTGCAATAGACCGCTTTTTCCGCCGGTACGGCGAAGACGCTCGATTGCCGATCGCCGAGCCTTGTGCGGACTTCGCGTTCCGGCGGCCGGCCTGAGCGTTCGGGCAGACCGATCGGCATGTCGACAGCGATGATCTCGGCTGTGAGCGCCATCACCTCGGCGAAATCTCGGCACAGGCGAGAGGCGAGATCAGCGCCGCCATCCCATAGAACCACAATCCATCCCGCCTGACAGCCATCGACACCGGCGATGATCCGTCTCTCATTCATGAGATGCGGCAAAGGCTTGAACCGAGGCGATGTTCTTGAGGCCGGCAGCGAGATCAACGCTCGCAGTCCCTGCGCTCACGGCAATAACGTGCTCCGTCGCCGCAACAGCAAAGCCCAGGCTGTCGTCAAGCGAATGTCCGAGCGCCAGGCGAGCGGCGAGAAGACCGGAAAATAGATCTCCCGTGCCGTGAGGAACGTCGGGCAATTTTGGCCGCGTGACCGCCGTGGCGTGATTGTGTTCGAACACGGCCGTTGTGAGCTTCTCGCCCTCGGGAATGGACGTCACCACAACCCACTTGCCGGACAAAGTCCGAGACGCTGCACGCGCCGATTCTCCGTCATGGACGTCTTGACCGGTGAGCCAGGCCAATTCGAAGGCGTTTGGTGCAAGGCTATCTGCCAGAGGCACAAGCCGGTCGCGAATGGCGCATGCCACGCTCTGCGCGACATAGAGACCTCGATGCGTGTCGCCGAGGACCGGGTCGCAGAGATAATGCGATCTGGGCCGCGCGCTGAGAAAGGAAGCGACGGCTTCGATCTGTTCTTCATTGGCGAAATAGCCGGTCAAAACGACGGCATCGTCCCTCAGGAAGCCCAGCGTGACAATACGTTCGAGCATCAAAGCGAGCTTGTCGGCCGGCATGGCCATTCCTTCCGGTGTGCCATGCCCGGGATGGTTGGACAATATGATCGTCGAAACCGCGACTGGCGTCACACCCATGGCCAGGAGAGCGGGTGCTATCGCCGAATTGCCGACCGGCCCCGCCGCCACTTGTGATGAAATGGTGAGGACCTGGCGGGGAAGGGCCATGCAACGATGCTCCGTCTCGTGTCGGCGGATTCATTAACACCCTGCCTGAGGGGACGAAAGACAGCCTGACAAATTTTAACTGGATGCCTTGTGTTCGAAGAGCGACTCTCGGCATTATTTATTTGCTCCCGGCTTCCCGTGAAACAATTGCCATAATTTTCTGGCTACTGATTGCCGGACGACGGAAAGACCCATACCATGCTTGGCCGGAGCTTCAGGCAGGGCCAGACATCAATACCCCGCAAAATTTTACGCAACCTTATAGGTGGCGCAGCTCGCGCCGCCCGACCCTATGCCGTGGGAGGACAAGGATGATTCCGAAACCTGCGCGATTAGCGAATATTAGCCACTTTTATATTTGCCGGTTGTTGATTGTCCTGGCGCTGTTCGGGCTCATGGTTGTGCCCTCCCGAGCCGCGGCACCTTTTGATGTCGACAATTATAGCTATGCCGCTGACAGCTACAGGGACACGATCGCCAAACTAGGCAAGACACTCAAAAAGACGCTGCCTGAACTCCAGCAGGAATTGGAAGCGGCGAACGCCCAGGGCAATAACCGCAACGCTGCCCAAGTGGTGGAGCAGATGCTGGCGCTCACCCGCGACGATCAGGCCTCTTGGCAGAAGCTCGCCGATCTCCTGCTTATCGCCGAGCCCTTCAACTCCCAGGATGGGTATGACTTGCCCTACAAGGCGCTCGGCGCCTCGGTCCGGGCCTATCAACTCACCAATGCGAGCGAGCAGAAGGCAGCCGCGCTCAATGACATCGCACAGTCGCTGGTCAAGCGCGAGGATTGGCGTCCGGCGCTCAATGCCTATCGCGCCAGCCTTGAGCTCACCGAGAATGCCGAAATCAGGCAGGCTTACGAGGAATTGCGCAAGATTCGTGGCTTTCGCATCACTGACTATTCGGTGGAGAGCGATGCCCCACAACCGCGCCTGTGCTTCCAGTTCTCCGACCCACTCGCCAATTCGGTCAGCGATTTCGCTCCCTATTTCACGCAAAGTCCGGGCTCCGTCTCGGCCGTCACGGTCGATGGCACCAAGGTGTGCATCGAAGGCCTGAAGCATGGCGAGCGCTACAAGGTCACCGTGCGCCAGGGCCTGCCCTCGGCGGTCGATGAAAACCTGCTGCAGGACGCCGACTACGAGATCTATGTGCGCGACCGCACGCCTTCCGTTCAATTCGTCGGCAAGTCCTATGTGCTGCCGCGCTCGGGCCAGAGCGGCATCCCGCTGGTTTCGGTCAATACGGTCAAGGCCAAGCTCCAGCTCTATCGTATCGGCGACCGCAGCCTGCTTTCCGCCGTCATCGATTCATCCTTCCTCAATCAGATCGATGATTCCCAGGCGGCCGATATCGCCCGAAGCAAGGGCGTCAAGGTCTGGGAAGGCACCATGGATCTTGTCAGCAAGCCCAATGAGGATGTGACAACAGCTTTTCCGGTGGATGAAGCTCTGGGGAACATCGAGCCCGGCCTCTATGTGATGACGGCACGGCCAGCGGATTTGGTGGCAGAAGAGGATAGCCAGCTCGCCACGCAATGGTTCGTGGTGTCCGATCTCGGCCTTTCGACACTCAAGGGTAAGGACGGCATGCATGTCTTCCTGCGCTCGATTGCTTCGGCAAGCCCCCTCGCCAATGTCACCGTCAGACTCCTTGCCCGCAACAATGAAATCCTCGGCAGCGTGAAGACGGATGCGGACGGCGCCGCCTTCTTCTCTGCCGGCCTTACCAAGGGCGAGGATGGGCTCGAACCGGC
>VAZZ01000054.1 GCA_005884715.1 Alphaproteobacteria bacterium
TCATAGGCTTGCTGGTTCATCGGGAACATCGTCACTTCGCGAAGGTTCTTCGCGCCCACCAGCAGCATGACGATGCGGTCGATGCCAGCCGCCATGCCGCCATGCGGCGGTGCGCCATACTGGAAGGCGCGATAGAGGCCGCCGAAGCGTTCCTCGACGGTCTCACGGTCCTGGCCCGCGATCTCGAAGGCCTTGACCATCGTCTCCGGCAAGTGGTTGCGGATGCCGCCCGAGGCGATCTCGAAGCCGTTGGAGACCATGTCATACTGAAAAGCCTTGATGGTCAGCGGATCCTGGGCCTTCAACGCTTCGATGCCGCCCTGCGGCATGGAAAACGGGTTGTGGCCAAAATCGATCATCTTCTCTTCCTCATTCCATTCATAGAAGGGGAAGTCGATGATCCAGCACAATTCGAAACGCTCACGCTCGATAAGGTTCAGTTCCTCAGCCGCGCGGGTGCGTGCGGCCCCGGCAAAGTTTGCGAATTTCTTCGGATCGCCCGCGACGAAGAAGGCGGCATCGCCATCGGCAAGGCCGAGCTTCTGGCGGATCGCTTCGCTGCGCTCGCCGATATTCTTGGCGATGGGTCCTGCCCCTTCGAGCTTGTCGCCTTCCTTGCGCCAGAAGATATAGCCGAGGCCCGGCTGGCCTTCGCCTTGCGCCCAGGCATTCATGCGGTCGCAGAAGGCGCGCGAGCCGCCGGTCCTCACCGGAATGGCCCAGACTTCGTTCTTGGCATCGCCGGCGAGGATGTTGGCGAACACCTTGAAGCCCGCCCCCCGGAAATGCTCGGACACGTCCTGCATGACGATTGGGTTGCGCAAATCCGGCTTATCCGTGCCATATTTGCGCATCGCCACCTCATAGGGAATGCGTGGAAATTCTTTCGTGACCGGCTTGCCCCCGGCAAAGGCCTCGAACACGCTGCGCAGCACCGGTTCCATGGTGGAGAGCACATCATCCTGCTCGACGAAGCTCATTTCGAGATCGAGCTGGTAGAATTCGCCCGGCAGGCGGTCGGCGCGCGGATCCTCATCGCGGAAACACGGCGCGATCTGGAAATAGCGATCGAAGCCCGAGATCATCACGAGCTGCTTGAACTGCTGCGGCGCCTGCGGCAGAGCGTAGAACTTGCCAGGATGCAGCCGCGATGGCACCAGAAAATCGCGCGCGCCTTCCGGCGACGACGCGGTCAGGATTGGTGTCTGGAATTCGAGAAAGCCCTGATCCTTCATGCGGCGGCGGATCGAGTCGATGATCTGCCCGCGCTTGATGATGTTGATGTGCAGCCGTTCGCGGCGCAGATCGAGGAAGCGGTACTTGAGACGGATCTCCTCGGGGTATTCCTGCTCCCCAAACACCGAGGTCGTGATTTTCGGTTCCCTTTGGACGCAGCCTCACCCTTCCGTCGACTTTGACCACCCATTCCGAGCGCAAGGTCTCGGCGACTTTGAAGGCCGGACTGTCGGGATCGGCCACCACCTGGGTCAGACCGTAGTGATCGCGCAGATCGATGAACAGCAGCCCGCCATGATCGCGCACGCGATGCACCCAGCCCGACAGGCGCGTCTCGGCACCCTGATGCGTCTCGCGCAGGTCCCCGCATTTATGGCTTCTATAGGCGTGCATAATCCCTCGCAAATCGGGTCGGAAAAACGTGAAAGAGCGCGGAAAAGCGCATGCGAAGGCCCGATTGTCAAGGTGGGATGCTCATGGTGCCGCATGGACGGATGGAGCTCGCGACGGCATAGTGTCGCCCGATGCACATCTCCTTTCCGCGTACCCACAACGATGGTCCGCCATTGGACGATGATCATGTTCCGGAATGGGGCCTGGGCGGCATCAAGACTTATTTCTACTGGAAGAAGGCCCACAAAGCCGTCTGGAAGGATGTGTCTTGGGACATCATGCGCTTCCGGCAGGAAAAAGCCGAGGCGCTGGGCCTGACTTATGAGGAATATACGCTCGAACTGCTTGATCGTGGCCACCATCTCCAGGCGGAGGATGGGGATCGCATCAGCGCCATCAAGGCGAAACGAAGACCCGGCTGACTCTGGAGCCTGCCGCCGCGGCAAGGGCGTAAACCGCCGGACTGAAGTATAATCGACCCAATACATTGAAAATAAAGGAAAATACATATTTATTACTCGCAATGACGCAAATCATTTGACGCCTGCCCCGGACTCGCGCGACTTAGAGCCTATGGAGGTCATCACCACCACTCCCGCCCTCAAGGCGCTCGTCAAGGAACTCGCCCGCGAAGCCTATGTCACGGTCGATACCGAATTCATGCGCGAGCAAACCTTCTGGCCCGATCTCTGCCTGATCCAGATCGCCGGCGGCGCGCGCCAGGCGATCATCGATCCCAAGGCGCCCGATCTCGATCTCAAATCCTTCCATGCGCTGATGACCAATGAAGCCGTGCTCAAGGTCTTCCATGCGGCGCGTCAGGATATCGAAATATTCGTGCATCTGTCGGGCCGCGTGCCGCATCCGGTCTTCGATACGCAGATCGCCGCGATGGTCTGCGGTTTCGGTGACCAGGTCTCTTATGAATCGATCGTGCGCCAGATGGCGCGTGCCCAGATCGACAAGTCGTCTCGCTTCACCGACTGGTCGCGCCGTCCCTTGACCGAGAAGCAGCTCAATTATGCGCTGTCCGACGTCACCCATTTGCGCACCGTCTATGAGAAGCTCAAGCAGGAGCTCGACAAGACGGGACGCGAACCATGGCTGGCGCAGGAGATGGCGGTGCTCACTTCGCCCAAGACCTATAATCTCGCGCCCGAAGACGCGTGGAAACGGCTCAAGACCAGGCTGCGCTCGAAGAAGCAGCTCGGTGTGCTGATCGCACTTGCCGCCTGGCGCGAGCGTGAGGCGCAGGAAAAGAACGTGCCGCGCCAGCGGGTCATCAAGGATGATGCGCTGATCGAGGTCGCCACCCAGATGCCGCAGACGCGGGAAGCCCTCAACGCTTCGCGCGCGTTGCCGCGCGGTTTTGGCAATTCGCGGGCCGGCGAAGCCATCCTGGCGGCCGTCAAGGACGGCCTCGAGACCGATGCCAAGCTCCTGCCCGCACTGCCAGGCGGGCATGAGAAGATGCCGGAGAGCACGCAGGCCGCCGCCGAGATCCTCAAGCTCGCGCTCAAGATCGTGTCCGAACGCGAGGGCTTGGCGCCGCGCCTCCTCGCCAGTGCGGCCGACATCGATGCCGTGGCGCAGGATGATGAGGCCGATGTGCCGCTGATGAAGGGCTGGCGCCGGCAGATGTTCGGCACCGTCGCGCTCGATCTCAAGCATGGCCGCGCCGTCATCGGCTTTTGCGACGGGCGGGCCGAGATCATGCCCAACCCGGCCAGTTTCAAGCCGGCGGCTGCCGCCGCCGAGTAGCTTCCTCGCCCCCCTGCCCTAACGCTATCCCGTGTGTTAGATTTGTTCCGCCGGGGGCTGTCCTAGGGAGGAAAAAGCGATGCCTACCTTCATTGTACTCGGACACTTCACCGATCAGGGCGTGCGCGCGGTCAAGGACACGGCCAAGCGCGCGGAAAAATTCAAGGAGATCGCCAAGCAGCAAGGTGCCACCGTCAAGGACATCTACTGGACGCTCGGAAAATATGATGTCGTCTCCATCATCGAGGCGCCCGATGTGACGAGCGTGACCGCGCTCGGGCTCAGCCTCGGCATGGCCGGAAATGTCCGCACCCAGACGCTGCCGGCCTTTACCGCCGATGACATGGCCAAGGTGCTGGCAAAGGTGAAATAGGCGCATCTCAATAACCCTCACCCCTGAGGTGCCCGCCGAAGGCGGGCCTCGAAGGGTCTGTTGCAACAAGCTCGCTCTGTCCTGATGGATGCTTCGAGGCTCGCTGCGCTCGCACCTCAGCATAAGGGTACTGAGAAAGAGAGAACGCTCGCTAGACGATCTCGATCTTGGACATGCGCCCCATCTGTCCGGCGAGTGCCGTGAGCCGCTTCTCGACGCGCTCGCCCATCAGGTCGATGAATTTCCTCGGCACCCTGAGGATGAGGCCCTTGGCGCCTTCCGCCTCGATGGCGATCTTCGGCAGGACACCCGGCATGGCGGCAGTGATGATATAGGCCAGGCGGAATGCATCGCTCAGCAGACGGGCCCGTTCCAGCATCTTGTCGTCGACGAGGCGGGAGAGACTTGAGGTGAGCCCTTCCTCATCGCCGTCATAGCGGTAATAGATTGTGAGCGCCATGAAGATGCGGCCGGCATGATCGACGTCGACGAAGGCGGCTTGCGAGATCATGCCGAGCGAGCGCTGGGCACGATAGTCGGGATGGGCGCGCCAGCCGATATCGGCGAGGAGGCAGGCGGCATGACGCAGCCGACGCTCGCCTTCCGTTTCTGCAAAACTCTTATGGGCGAATAATTTGTCGGTCCAGTCGCATAGTTCGAGTTCGTGTTCGGGCGAGCGCGCATAGCGGCAGCAGAACTCCCAGCAGGACGAGAGCAGCGCATCGGCATCGCGCTTGCGCTTCGGCAGCTTCGAATAAAGCAAGCCCTCGCGCACGCCATAGATCGACACGACCATTTGCTTCACCTTGGATTTGGCGAGCAGGCGTTCGAGGACGAGCGCGCCATAAGGCAGCGTGTCGATGCGGCTGCGCGACACCGATTTGATGTCTTTCAGCGAGGATGAGGAGAGATGCGAAACGAGATCGGCCACCGAGCGGGCCTGCTCGCGCCCGATCGTGTAATTGTGCAGGACATGGAGGGGATAGTGGGTCTGCGCCATGTGGATGCGCGCGATGCTGCGCCAGGTGCCGCCGACGGCGTAGAGATTGCGCCCCTTCAGCCGCGTGAGAAGCGGCGAGGAATCGAAATATTTGTCGATGATGTCGCGCGCCTTGGACGCCGATCCGCCCGACATGTCCATGAGCCGCAATGGCCCCAAGGGAAATGTGATGCCGTCGCGAATGCGCCCCTCGCTGACATCGATGAGTTCGAGGCTGCCGCCGCCCAGATCGCCGATCAGTCCGTCCGCGCCGGTGACGCCTGCCATCACTCCCATGGCGGCGAGTCTCGCCTCCTCCTTGCCGGAGAGGACATCGATATGGGCGCTGAGCGCCTGTTCCGCCATGTCGACGAATTGCGTTCCGTTCTCGGCTTCGCGCGCCGCGGCCGTTGCCACCGCATAGACTTCACGCGCCCCGATCTGACGCGACAGGGCCTTGAACCTTCTTAACGCGCCAAGGGCGCGCTCCATGCCTTGCGGATTGAGCTGGCGGGTCGTGGCGACGCCGCGGCCGAGGCCGCACAGGATCTTTTCGTTGAAGACAGGCGTCGGCGCCCGCCGCAAGCCGTCATAGACGACAAGACGCACCGAGTTCGATCCGATGTCGACGACCGATACCGGACGGTATTTGGTCGACCCGCTGCCTAATATCTTACGCTTCACTTTTTGGCTCTGGACTTCCTGCCGACACGCCCTGTGATCGGGGGCGGCAGACTACCTTTAAGCGATCTGCCGCGTCCAGAGAGAGAGGGATTCTTCATGAAATAGGTATGGGCGTTGAACGGTTCCTCGTCGGGAGCGGGCGCGATACGGCGCGAGGAGCCGTCGGAGAGGAGTTCCCAGCTCTGTTCATTATCATGCATGTTGGCCATCATGATCTGGCCGATGACCTGCTCATGCACGGTCGGATTCTCGATCGGGATCAGCGTCTCGACGCGCCGGTGCAGATTGCGCGGCATCCAGTCGGCGGATGCGATATAGACCCTGGCGCTCGGATGCGGAAGGCCGTGGCCGGCGCCGAAGCAGACGATCCGGCTGTGCTCGAGGAAGCGCCCGATGATGCTTTTGACGCGGATATTCTCGGAAAGCCCGGGAACGCCCGGCCTCAGGCAGCAGATGCCGCGCACCACGAGATCGATCTGCACGCCCGCCTGGCTCGCCGCATAGATCGCATCGATGATCTCCGGATCGACGAGCGAATTGAGTTTCGCCCAGATCTGGCCGGGTCGGCCCCCTTGCACATGCTCGATCTCATCCTCGATGTCCTCGAGCAACTGCGATTTCATGTTGATCGGCGACAGAGAGATCTTTTCGAGATCCTCGGGCTCGGCATAGCCCGACACGTAATTGAACAGACGCGCCGCATCGCGTCCGAGTGCCGGGTCGCAGGTGAAGAACGAAAGATCGGTATAGATCTTGGCCGTCACCGGGTGGTAATTGCCGGTGCCGAAATGCACATAGGTGCGCATGTTGCCGCCTTCGCGGCGCACCACCATCGATACCTTGGCGTGGGTCTTGAGCTCGATGAAGCCGAAGACGACCTGCGCGCCGGCGCGCTCGAGATTGCGCGCCCATTGGATATTGGCTTCCTCATCGAAACGGGCCTTGAGCTCGACCAGGGCCATGACCGACTTTCCGGCCTCGGCTGCCTTCACCAGGGCCGCGACGATCGGACTGTCATTCGAGGTGCGGTAGAGCGTCTGCTTGATGGCCACGACGTCCGGGTCCTGGGCCGCCTGGCGAACGAATTGGGCCACGACGTCGAAGGATTCATAAGGGTGATGGACGATGATGTCCTTCTGCCGGATGGCGGCGAAACAATCGCCGCCATGGTCGCGGATGCGCTCGGGGAAGCGCGCCACATAGGGCTTGAATTTGAGATCCGGGCGTTCGTCGAGAATGAGCTGCTTGGTGTCGGAATAGCCGATGAGGCCCGCGCAAGTGACCATGACATCGCTTGAAACATCGAGCTCATCGGCGATGAAGTCGCGCAGATTGGACGGACAGGCGGCATCGACCTCCATGCGGATCACCGAGCCGCGGCGGCGGCGCTTGAGGGCGCTTTCGAACAGCAGCACCAGGTCTTCGGCTTCTTCCTCGATTTCGATGTCGCTGTCGCGGATGATGCGGATCAGTCCCTGGCCGAGGACGTCATAGCCGGGAAACAGCCGCGGCACGAACAGCGACAGCATGTTCTCGAGTGAGATGAAGCGGGCACCCGCCGAGGCAATTCCGGGCAGCCGGATGAAACGGTCGAGTTGCTGGGGAATCGGCAGCAGCGCGTTCATCGTGCCGCCGTCCCTGCGGCGCTTGAGCTGGAGCGCGATGATGAAACCGCGATTGGGGATGAAGGGAAAAGGATGGGCGGGATCGATCGCGATGGGCGTCACCACGGGAAGGATATGGCTGAGGAAACGCTCATCGAGCCAGGCCCGCTCCTCCTCGGTGAGGTCCGCGCCATCGGTCGTGCGAATGCCGTTCTCTGCGAGTTCGTCGCGCAATTGCAGCCAGCGCGTATCCTGCTCGGTCATGAGCTCGAGAGCGAATTTGCGCACCTGATCGAGCTGCTCGGCCGGCGTCAGCCCGTCCTGGCTCAAATCGGCGAGCCTGGCGCGCATCTGGCCGACGAGACCGGCGACCCGCACCATGAAGAATTCATCGAGATTATTGCCCGAGATCGACAGGAAGCGCAGCCGCTCGAGCAGCGGATGGTTCTTATTGCGCGCCTCCTCCAGCACCCGCATATTGAAGATGAGCCAGGACACTTCGCGGTTGATGAAACGCCCGGGATCAGTGAGTCCGGTCGCGGCCTTCGGTTCTATCGCAAGGGAAATTTCATTCATCGCGCCAATCCTGCCGGAGCGTTAAGTGTTCCGATCCTAACATTCGCTTCATGTCACCGATGAAGATGACCAATGAAGGTTTCGCACTCTCCCACCACCCGTCATCCCGGCGAAAGCCCATAGGCGCTAAAATAAGCTTGTGTGGTGGAATCATGTGTGATTCTTCCGCGGGATGACTCACGAATCGCTTGTTCATAAAGACTGGCAAGACACGGTTGACCGCCTCGGCGGAGCGTCGATGAAGGAACTTCGTTAACCCTCTTCGTCGGCGAACAGGCCTGGAGAGGTTATATCCCCAACTATCTTTGCGACAAAATTCCGGGTGACCTCGGCCCGTTCCTCAAATGCCCGGCGGTCGATTTCGGCTACCAGAGTGCGGGCCGCGGCGAGTTCCCGGGGCATGCGGGACAGGAGGTAACTGACAATCGCCTCGTCTATGCCGATCTGACGGTCGGCAAAGAGCTTGACCAGCACACCACGCAGGAGGACATCGTCGGGAGCGCCCAATTGGATGGCGGGCGCGGCCTTGAGCCTCGAAAGAAGGTCCGGCAGCGCAATGTTCCAGGCAATCGGGGCCTGCTGCGCCGTGATCAGTACATAGGCCTTCTGCTCGCGGGCGAGATTGAGCAGGTGGAAGAAGGCGGGCTCGTCCAGGGGCTCGCCGGGGGCGTCTTCGATCACCAGAGCGCCCTTGTCGAGGAGACGCGGCACGGCGTCCTCCCTGAGGTCGGATGGGCCTGATATCGCCGCACCCGTCATCTCATGCCAGACGGCAGCAAGATGGGATTTTCCGCTCCCCGGGGGGCCGAAAAGGATCAGGCTGTTCGCCGGCCAGTCCGGCCACAGATCGATCAGCGCCACCGCCTTGGCGTTGGACGGCGTGACCAGAAAGTCGTCACGCCCCGTGGCGGGACGATGCGGAAGGTCGAAAGCGAGCTGACGGCCGGCTCCCACCATTATTTGGACGGGCTCCTTCGCTTGGTTTTTTCCTCAACCGGAACGCCCAGATAGAGAGGGCTCTTGAGATACTGCTGGAGCGCAAAGCGGACCAGCACGCCGACTGCGGCAGCGAGCGGTACGGCCAGCAAGAGCCCGACAAAGCCGAACAGATAGCCAAAAGCGAAGAGCGCGAACATCAGCCACACCGGATGCAGGCCAATGCGGTTGCCGACCAGATAGGGCGAGAGGAAATTGCCCTCGATGAACTGACCGGCGATGAAGATGGCGACGATGATCAGGATGTGCGCCCAGTCCGGCCAGAACTGGACAAGCGCCATGCCGATGGCGAGTACGCCGCCAACGATGGTGCCCACATAGGGAATGAAGCTCAAGAGACCGGCGCCCAGGCCGATCAGCAATCCGAAATTCAGCCCCGCAGAAGACAGGGCGACGGCATAGAAGAGGCCTAGCGACAGGCAGACCGTGCCTTGGCCGCGAATGAAGCCGGCCATGGCTTCATCGATCTGGCGCGCCAGAGCGCGGATCACATTGTGATGGTCGCGCGGCAGCCAGCCATCGACCTTCGCCACCATGTGATCCCAGTCATTCAGCATGTAGAAGGCAACGATCGGAGTGACGACCAGGAGCGACAGAATATTTACCAGCGCCAGGCTGCCGGAAAGGATAGAGGTCAGGATCGCTGCCAGCCACACCGCCGCCTTGCCGGCAAGATCGGAAAGCGAGGCCGGCAGATTGGTGCCGGAGGAGGCCAGCATATCCTTCAGCCATTGTGGTGCGAGATCATTGAACAGCGCGACGAGCGCCTGCATGTAGCTCGGCAGGTTGCTGGAAAAGCGGGCGATCTGGTTGCCCAGCACCGGCAACAGCAGCAACAACAGGACGACGATGGCGACGATGCTGGAAACGAGGATGAGCAGCGTCGCGGCAAGTCTCGGCAGCCCCAGCCGTTCCAGGGCGTCGGCGACCGGATCGAGGAAATAAGCCAGCACAAGGCCCGCAATGAAGGGCAGCATGATGTCGCCCAACAGCCAGAGCGCCAGGATCACGACAGCGAGTGCCGCCGTCCAAAAGATCAGCTGGCGCTGCAATGTCATGAAATGTCCCTCGTACTGGCCCCATTGGCCATATGACGGGCCCATTCGCGCAAGTAAAGTGTGGCGGAGGCGACAGTGAGGAACGCCACGATGGCGCTGCCGACCTCGAGTATCCACGCCGCATCGACCGCGAGCGCCAGGACGGCGAGAACGGCACCAGCGAAGATGATCTGCACCGCCGTGTTGATCTTGCTGACCATGAGGGG
>VAZZ01000414.1 GCA_005884715.1 Alphaproteobacteria bacterium
TCAGGGCGACAGCCTTTTCGCCCTGGCTGATGGCGATGGCGGCTACCCCTTTGCGCACATCCACCTTGAGCTCGCGCGCGATCGTCTCATCGAGCAGCCAGACCGGCTGGGGCTCGCCTTCTTGCGTGATGGAGGCCTTGGATAAGGGTGGCCGGTCATAAGGCAGCAGGTCTTCTTCCCCAAGGAGAGTGATTGCGCCCGCATAGCCATTGGCACGCAGGCTGATGCACGCCCTCGCTCCCGCCATGCCGGCGCCGATGATGGCGATGGACTTCATCTCGGCGCCGTTTCCTTGTGTGGTCATCAACATTTACCGTCAGTCATTCAGTCCCACCTTCTAGCCCGCCTGATTTCCGCCTGGAAGAGCTCGCGGAATTCATGGAAACTATTGAACCCGAAGAGACCCGGCAAGCGCAGCACGGTCGCATTCGATACGCGGCATTGCCGGGCCAGATGGCTTATCGTGCTGAAGGCGGTATCCGCTGGGTGCTCGATTGCAAAGCGCAGGACCTTGCCCGCCTTGCGCGGGAAATCGACATGCCGAAGGGCGATCCGCTTGCGCATCTCTTGCAGGTCTGTTGGCCGTTCGTATTTCTGGAGCATGCCCCCTCCTCAGACCGCAAAGGCTGACCTGAAATCGGCCAATGCATCCTCCGCCTTACCCGAGGCAAAGGCTTCCATGCAGACCGGACCGCGATAGCCCATCAGCTTCAGCGCCCGCGCAATGGCCGGATAATTGATTTCTCCTGTGCCAGGCTCCTTGCGGCCGGGCACATCGGCCACTTGAATTTCACCGATGAAGGCAAGACACCTGCGGCACCACTCGATCAGATTCCCCTCGCCGATCTGCACATGATAGAGGTCGAGATTGAGCCTGAGCCGGGAATGATTGAGCGAAGATACAAGGGCGAGCGTGTCCTCGATGCGCGCGAACGGGACACCGGGGTGGTCCACGGGCAGATTGAGGTTCTCGATCATGAACGTGACATTGTGCCTCTCGGCCAGATCGGCGATGCGATTGAGCGTGTCCAGCGCCTTGAACCACATGGTGCCGGTCACCTTTTCACAGGGCGTCACTGGCAGGCCGCCCTCGCCGAGGCCGGTGCCGTGCAGATTGAGGCGCGCCACATTCAGGCGTTTGCCGACTTCAATGGATTGGGTGGCGGTCGCAAGGAGCTCATTTGCACCCTCATCATCCGCCAGGCGTCCTCTGAGATATCCGGTCATTGACGAGAAAGTAGCGCCCGAGCGCTCGAGCATCGCGAGGTCATGATTGGCCCAATTCCATATGCCGCACTCAAAACCCATCTCGGTCAATCGCCTCAGGCGCCATTCCATGGGCCTTTCCGGCCACAGCATCTCGGCGCAGGCGGCCAATGTGAAAGGCGAGGTCATTACTCAGATCTCGATCAGAATGCGGCCGTTCTCGACCTTGACGCGATAAGTCTTCAGATTGATGCAGGCCGGCATGCGCAGGGCCTCACCGGTGCGATAGTCGAATTGTCCATTATGCTTGGGACATTCGATCGTGTAGTCGATCACCAGACCCTCGCCGAGATTGACCTTCTCATGGGTGCAAAGGCCATCCGTGCAAAAATACTCGTCATCGGGACTTCGATAGATGGCAAAGACCCGCCCCCCATGGTCAAAGCGGATCAGGTCCTCGATCTCGATATCGCCTGCGGCGCAAGCATCGATCCATTGTGCCATTCTTCAAACCTTGCGAATTCTCAAGCTTCAATCTGCGGCGGGCGGTGATCATGCATAGCCATATGGCTCTCGAGCTCCGCTTCAAGCTCAGCCATGTGTTCGCCTCCCGCCATCAGATCGGTGATCTCTTCACGGCTCTTTTCACCTTTGCGAAAATCGGCGGCTTTGGCGCCGCGGATCAGCACCGCGAAATGACTCCCCACCGTGAGCGCGTGGACGACATTGTGGGTTATGAAGATGACCGCTATCCCCTTCTGTCGCGCCTGCAGGACGATGCGCAGCACCTGTGCAGCTTCCTTGACGCCAAGTGCTGCCGTGGGTTCATCCAAGATCAGCACATTGGCGCCAAAATGGACGGCGCGCGCAATCGCCAGTGCCTGACGCTCGCCCCCCGACAGGCCGCCGACCAGGCGGTCGCCATCATCGATGCGCGTGATGCCGAGCTGGCGCATCTCCCTCACGGCGATCTCATTGGCGCGTCTGCGGTCGAGGACCGTCAGCGGCCCCCAGCGCTTGGTCGGCTCGGCGCCTACAAAAAACGAGCGTCCGATGCTCATCAGCGGAAAGGTTCCACCGAACTGGTGAACCGTCGCGATGCCATGTTCGCTCGCCTCACGGGGGCTTTCAAACGTGACCTCTTTGCCGTCGATCTCCATTTTGCCGGATGTCGGCCTGTGGACGCCCGACAGGATCCTGATAAGCGTGGATTTGCCGGCACCATTGTCGCCGAGCAGGCACAGCACTTCGCCGCGATGCACCTCGAGCGAGATGTCGAAGAGCACGTCAATTGGCCCGAACGACTTGTTTATGTTGCTGAGCCTGAGCAGAGGTATATTCATGACCGGACCTTCGTTCGCGAGCGGGAAGCGTAGGAGAGCGCCATGTTGCGGAACGTATTGTTCATCAGCACGGCCGCAAGCAGCAGAACGCCGATGATGAGGCTCGCCCAATTGGCATTGAAGCCCGTGTAATAAATTCCCTGGCTGACGATGGAGAATGTCAGCGTTCCCAACACGATGCCAACCGCGGAGCCGTAGCCGCCGGTCAGAAGCACGCCCCCGATGACCACGGCAATGATCGAGTTGAAGATGAAGGACTGGCCGGCGGACACCTGGGCGCTGTTATAGAGGATGGCCTGGGACAGGCCCACAAATGCAGCGCCGACGCCACTGAAGCGCAATTGTCAGGCGGTTAGTCGGAATGCCGGCATTGCGGGCGCTGACGCTGTCTCCACCCATGGCGAAGATCCAGTTGCCATAGCGCGAATAGTTCAGGATGAAGCCGACGACCAGGATTGCGGCTATCCACCAGAAGATGGTCACCTGAAATTTGCCGCCGACATATTCGCCCAGAAGATGCTTGACGATCGGCCCGCTCTTGAGTGCGACGCTGGTGCTGCCTGTGAGAATGACCGACAGGCCCAATGTCAGGCCGGCCACTGCGAACAAGGTTGCGAGCGTAACAACAAATGATGGCAGTTTCGTGCGGACCACGAGGAGGCCGTTGATGAACCCGATCGCGAGACCAAGGCCGAGCGCGGCAAGGATCCCTATGATGATCGGAGCCTGGTAGAAGCCTGATACGATGGCAATGGTCATGGAACTGGCGGGAAGGACAGATCCTACGGAGAGATCGAGATGTCCGGCGATCATCAGCAAGCCGACGGGCAGTGCTATGATGCCAAGCTCGGCGGCGACATTGAGCCAGCTCGCGGCCCCGCCTGCTGTCAGGAAGTTCGCGCCACCGAAGATCGAGAAGAATATGAAGACGGCGATCAGGCCGATGAACGAGCCCATTTCAGGCCGGCGCACCAGATTACCAAGCGAGGGCCAAGAGGATCGCAAGGCGTCCGTGGGTGGTTGCTCTAGGGTTACGGTTTTCATCGAAGTCCCCTTGCCGCCATGCCCGGCCCGAGAGGGGTCTCGGACCGGCCACTTGGTTGACACAGATTAGCGGGCTCCCGCGGCTGCGCCCTTCAACGTAGCCTCCACATTGGCAGAGTCCACGATGCCGGGTCCGGTCAGCACCGGCCTCGTCGGAAGGTCGACGCCGTAATTGACGTAGCCATTCAGCAACGACACCGCCAGATAACCCTGCAGATAGGGCTGCTGGTCGATCGAGAAAAGCTGCGTGCCGTCCTTGATGCGCTGCAAGCCGGTTTCGTCCATGTCGAACGACGCAAGCTTGACCTTGTCGCCGACACCAGCCTGGGCGATGCTGTTGGCCGCACTGTTGGCGTCACCGGCGCTGATGGTGATGACACCATCGACGGTGGAATCTTTCAGTAAAGCCGCCTTGATCGCCTCGGCCACGGCGGTCGGGTTGCCGAAGGTCGACGATGGCAGAGGCAGCTGGCTCGACTTGCCGCCGTTCTTGCTGATGCCATCGGCAATGCCCTTGCAGCGGTCTTCGGTGTTGGTTGCGCCCGGCAGGGTGTTGACGCAGAGAACATTCTTGGCGCCCTTGCTGCCGAAATATTCACCGCCTCCAAGACCAGCCGGATATTCTTCGTTGCCGACATAGTTCAAGGCGCCGAGCCGCTTGGCGGCGTCCATTCCGCCGGAATTGTAGATGATGAGGGGCACGACTGCGGCAACCACTTCCTTGAATGCATCATCCATCGCCTCGGGGACCCAGTCCGGGCCAACGATGGCGGATGGGTTTTGGCTGAGCGCCGTGCGGAGGAGCTTTGCCGCGTCCGGACCCAGATTGTCGTAGGTCGCCGGGCCAAGCCAGATAACGGAACCGCCCGTCAATTCGGCAACCTTGCCGGCGTCATCCGCTCCCTTCTTGACCTTGGACCAGAACGGATCGTCCGGCTTTCCGCCGACAACGAAGATCTTGGCCCCATCGGCCAGTGCCTCCGTGGCGCAGAGCGCCATGACGGCCGTCGCGAGTAGCAGCTTCATGAGATTCTTCATGCGTTTCACTCCCTTCTCCTCTTCCAGATGCCGTCGTCTGACGGTCTTTGTTTGCTGGTATATGTCCGCGGCGATCGTTCTCGCCGCTGGCATCGATCATCTCGTTGTTCTGTTGCGCTCCCTGCTCTGATGGTGAGCCGGTCTACTGGTTATTCTTCGCGGCAAGTCTTGCGTTCAGCCGCTCGCGCTTTGTCTTGAAGCGCCCCTGCATGCGGGCTTCGCCTTCCTTGCTGCCGTCGTGCCAGGTGCCAAACCACTTATCGAGCGGGATCAAGCCATCGCCGCCATAGTTCACTTCGAAATACTTGTGATGCAGGTAGTGTATGAAGGCATGACTGGTGAGCACGGTCTCGTCCGTGAGCTCGAGCTTTTCGAAGCCGATATGGCCATTGACGGCGCCAAACCCCGCTATATGCAGCTGGAACAGGCCGATGATCGGATTTGACGGGATGACCAGGTGCCAAAGCGCCACGGCATGATAGGCAAGCGCCTCCACCGGATGCATCGAGAGCGACGACCATGGCGATGGATTGATGGAATTGTGGTGGATGGAATGGATCCACTTGTAGAGCAGCGGCGTGTGGATCAGACGGTGAATGGCAAAAAAATGAGCCTCATGGATCGCGGGTCCGATAAAGACGAGGGCCGCCAGATAGACCGGATGATCGCTCCAGACGAGCCATGGCACATAACCGTTGGCGAAGCACCACAGCATGACCACTTCGACCGCGGTCCACGTCGTGACGCCGAAGATCAGGGTCTTCAGGAAATTGTCGATGTTCTGGCTCTTGAACCAGAAGACGTCCGACGGCTGCTCCGAGGGAAACTTGGCGTTATATTTGAAGCGATTTCCCTGGACGCGCTTGACGTAGAAGAAGAGTTCGATCGAGCCATACATGACAAAGATCGCCGCTGCATTGACCGCATAGAGGTGGAAGGCATTCCACGGCCAGACATAATCGACAAGCCAGCCGGGGATTTTGCCTGGTCTGGGCGGCCAGGCCCAGATCGGGGCTACCTGCGCCTTGGCACTGGGGCTCCAGTCTCCGCGCTTGTCCCTTGTGCCAAATTTCAGATCATCCACGACGATCTCCCACGACCTGCTTAAGCACTCTTTTCGGCGCCGCTGCGCTCTTGTTGGAAGGATCGTTGCAGTTCAATCCATTTCAAT
>VAZZ01000413.1 GCA_005884715.1 Alphaproteobacteria bacterium
CCTTGTCACGGGCCAGCCGTTCGAGCGTCTCCACCAGAGACAGGTTTGACTTGATCGTGTCCTGCTGGAAGCGCGGTTGGGTACGCCGCCAGTCATTGTCGCCAAGCGCATCCTGGCTTCGAATCGCGCCGGTCAGAAAGCCGCGACCAAGCGGGCTGTAGGGCACAAAGCCGATTCCGAGTTCGCGGCAGTCGGCGAGGACCTCGGCTTCGGGATCTCGTGTCCACAATGAATACTCACTCTGCACCGCGGCAATAGGATGAACCCGATGCGCCCGGCGGATCGTCGCGGCGCTGGCTTCGGAGAGACCGAGCGCCTTCACCTTTCCAGCCTGGACCAGATCCGCCATGGCGCCCACCGTATCCTCGATCGGCACATTGGGGTCGACGCGATGCTGGTAATAGAGATCGATGGTGTCGACCCCGAGGCGCTTCAAGCTGGCCTCGCAGCAGGCGCGGACGTACTCCGGCCGGCCGTTGACCCCGCGCCGTCCAGGGTTCGCGGGGTCGCGGACGATCCCGAACTTCGTGGCCAGGACCGCCGGAGCTCATTGTCGAAGGGACCGTAGACTTCCGCCGTGTCGAAGAACGTGACGCCCAGATCGACGGCGCGCCGCAAGGTCTCGATGGATTTCGATTCCTCCTGACCGCCATAGGCATATGTCATGCCCATGCAGCCGAGGCCAATGGCGGAAACGGTGAGATCGGCGCCGAGTTTGCGTTGTTTCATGGTCTTCTCCTCTTTCAGAAAGGTTTATCCTATCTGGGGCTGGTGCTTTGTGCGATAAGTCGTGCAATATCGAACAGGCTGTTCTATAAGATTCATCAATGAAACGGAGCGATCTGGCTGGTCTCACTCTATTTGCCGAAGTCGTGACTCGCGGCGGATTTCGCGGCGCCGGCAAGGCCATTGGCATTTCGCCCTCTGCCGTAAGTCACGGCATAGCGACCCTCGAGAAGCGTCTCGGCGTCAGACTTCTCAACCGCACCACGCGCAGCATCGCGCCGACCGACGCTGGCATCGGGCTCCTGGCCCGCCTCGGCCCAGCGCTCCGGGATATCGATGCGGCGCTGGCCGGCCTCTCCGATACCGGCGATGAACCCGCCGGCGTCTTGCGCCTGACGCTGCCACAATCCGCCGCGGTGTTCCTGCTCATCCCGCATCTCGGCGATTTCCATGAACGCTTCCCCGGCATCGTTCTCGATCTTCATATCGACAATGGTCTCATCGACATCGTCGCCCGTCATTTCGACGCCGGTATCCGCCTGGGCGAAAGCCTCGAACAGGATATGATCGCGGTGCGCATCGGCGGCGATCTCAAGGGCATCATTGTCGCCACACCTCGCTATCTCGCTTGCAAAGGAACTCCGCAATCGCCCGAAGATCTGCAGCGCCACAATTGCATTGGACTAAGATTTCCGAGCGGCGTCTATCCGAGTGGCGTCTATCAATGGGAACTCGCCAAAGACGGCCAGGAGATCGAAGTCGCCGTCGATGGCTCGCTCATACTGAATGATGCTGACCTGATCGTGGAAGCGGCGAAGGCTGGCGTGGGGCTCGATTATGTTTTCGAAGATCGGGTGAGAGAGGATCTCGCTCAAGGCCGGCTCGTCAGCGTCCTCGAAGATTGGTGCCCTCATTATCCTGGGTTCTTCGTCTATTATCCCCGCCAACGCTACATGCGGCCGGCGCTCAGGGCATTCATCGATTTCGTCCGGCGGGCCAATCGAGAGACGTGATGCGCGGCCGGTATTCGATCTCGCGCAAAAGCTTGCGGCGCATGGCTTCGGCGAAATCCTCGTAATCCTTCGCCGCCATCACGAAGCTCTCAGGTCCCGCCTGGACATTGCGGCGATAATAATCGGCGAGATCGCTGACCTCGTTTTGGATCGCAAGGCCATTGATGACCACGCCGCGCGCCAAGGCCATGATGCGCGCCTGATCGACCAGGACGGTAAATTCGCGCGCCACCGACTCGCGCCCATCGCCGGACACATCGACGACCTCGCGCCCGCCCGCAATTCCGTTCGTAGCGATCGAGCGCAAGGCCGCGGCGATGCCCTCGCCAATCGCCGTCGATCCCGTCTGCCGGCGCGGGAAATGCTCGACCGCCGAGG
>VAZZ01000417.1 GCA_005884715.1 Alphaproteobacteria bacterium
AGGGTCTATGTCTATCAATAGACCTCGTTCCTGTTTCTAGCAGCAAAGCCGCAGCCGACAAAGCTGCGGCTTTTTCGTCTCCATTTCAGAGGATCTGATGGACTGGTTTGCGCCGATCGATGCCTATTGCGAACGTCTGGGACCGGGCCTCCTGGCGGAGCCGCTCAATGCGCTGAGCAATGCGGGCTTCTTCATTGCCGCACTGTGGGCGGCGAGCGCCGCACGGCGCCGGGGCAGCGAGCCCATCATCTGGCTTCTTATCGCGCTTGTCTTCGTGATCGGCCTCGGCAGCCTCGCCTTGCATACTTTCGCCAACAGCTGGTCAGCGCTCGCCGATGTCTTGCCGATCACGCTGTTCATCTACGGCTATCTCGCTTTCGCGCTGCGCTGCTTTCTGGCATTCGACTGGTGGAAGGTGGCCGTCTCGATGGCGGTCCTGTTTGCCGCCACATTTGCGGCCGAGCGCATCACGCCGCCGGGCTTCATGAATGGGTCGGGAGCCTATCTGCCGGCGCTCGTCGCAAGCGTCCTTGTGTCGCTCCAGCTTCTCAGAAACGGCAATCCGGCCCAGCTCAATCTGAGCCTCGCCTCGAGCATCTTCTTCGTTTCCCTGATCTTCCGCACCGCCGATCAGGTCTTATGCTCGCTCGTGCCGATCGGCACGCATTTCATCTGGCACATATTGAATGGCCTGGTGCTGGCCCTCTATCTGGAAGCGGCGATCCGTTATGGCGGGCGCCAGCCGCAACCCGGTCCTTAGGAGCCTTGCTCCAAAAAGAACTGGCCCCGGAGGCTCATGCCGTCCGGGGCCCAGTCCTGAAGTATCGCTAAAGAAGATTACTTCTTCTTCTTGGCGGCCTTCTTCTTCGCCGTCTTCTTAGCAGCTTTCTTCTTAGCAGCTTTCTTAGCAGCCATATCTATTTCTCCTGGTTAAATTAGAGCCCCAATAACGCAGGTAAGCCTCACATCAAACGACACCAACAGATGACCCATGAGGAATCAACATTTGTCAGGCCGTCATCGCAACGTGTTGTCTACCTGTTTGTGTGATTCGGCAATATGCCGACCACATCTGCTATGTCAGCAGAAATCAACTAACAACCGGTAAACATTGAGGAATCGCGAATTTTGTCTGTGTACGGATGGAAGTATACCGGATTCACGAGATTCGAGCCGGAATCAAGTGTTTTTTCGCATGCTCCGCATACGGATCAGCGTCCGGAATCGCCCTTGCGGCGGGGTTTCTTAGGCGGTTTTCGACTGTGGCGGCGAAGTCACGCCGGCAAGATTTTTTTATGGAGGAGGAGTTTTTGAACATGAATCCGCCCCGCCGGCCTCTTGGCCGGCGCTCATCGGATGGCACCGCCAGCACCGCAAGCCATGCTCAAGCGCATGGAAGCGGGCCTGCTCGGAGCGTAAAATGCCGCGCCAGAGGAAGGGATGGATCACAAAATGGCAGCCATCGTCTCGCCCGCCATGTTTCTGACCGGAGAAGGACACGATCATCGCGGGCGCTTCCTTGCCGATGTGCTGGCATTCGATGATGCCATCCTCGAACGCAGCCATGACTACATCCAATGGCTGTTTCCTTTGCCCGAAGCGAGCCGCTTCAGCGCCGGCGCGCCGGTTCTGAGCCACGAAGAGATCGCTTTGATACGTGCAAGCGGCGTGGCGAGAGCCAATCTCCTCGCCGCCCGCGACCGGATGCTGGCCTTCTACCGGGAGAACGACCACTGGCTCGTGCCGTTCGACCACAACCACCTGCGCATCACCAGAATCATCCGCTGTCTGGCGCTTTGTGTGGGAGAAAAAGAGGCGCGAAGTTTCCATCAGGCGATCCTGGCGCTGGTCGAGGCGGCCGGAAACCCAGTGAATGACGAAACGCTGCGCTATTGGCGGGACGCAGCCGACTCAAAATGAAATTGGCCAGGGGACGGCCCCGGCCAATTCCGTTCCTGCCGGGCCACTATGAGCAACCGCTCGTCGAGCCGCAGGTATCGCATTTGAGGCAGGTGCCATTGCGCACCATCGTGTAATTGCCGCATTCACCGCAGTTGTCGCCCTCATAGCCCTTCATGCGCGCTTCGGTGCGCCGGTCGAGCTCCATCAGCGCAGGGGTTGCGGCATGGACATGCACATGATCCTCGTGATGCTCATGCACAAGGACCTCGGCAACGGCGAGCGCCGATGAGCCATAGCTCTCGGCGGCCCGCATCTGCAGCGCATGGGCGGGGGACGCGCTGGCGGTCGTGCCACCGGTCGGCATGACGACGACATTGCCCGGCGGCGGCGCCATGCCGTCTTCTACACCCTTGCCCAGCGCATCGAACCCGATGTCTGCGGCTTCGACATGGGCGAGATCATGGCGGCCGAGATAGGAGACCGCAAGCTCGCGGAACATATAGTCGAGGATCGAGGTCGCGTTCTTGATCGACTGGTTGCCTTGGACGAGGCCCGCCGGCTCGAAGCGCGTGAAGACGAAGGCCTCCACAAACTTGTCGAGCGGCACGCCATATTGCAGCCCCATCGACACCGCGATAGCGAAGTTGTTCATCATGGCACGCAAGGCAGTGCCTTCCTTGTGCATGTCGATGAAGATCTCGCCGAGCCGGCCGTCCTCATATTCGCCGGTATGGAGATAGACCTTGTGGCCGCCGACGATCGCCTTCTGCGTATAGCCCTTGCGGCGCTGCGGCATGACCTCGCGCTTAGCTTTGACTTCGACAAACTTTTCGACCACCTTCTCGATGATCTGCACCTGCGTCTTGCCGGCGAGCGCCTCGGCCAGATCCTCTTCCGCCTCATCATCCTCGATGAGCTGGGCCGAAAGCGGTTGGGAGAGCTTGGAACCGTCGCGATAGAGTGCATTGGCCTTGAGCGCCAGCTTCCAGGACAGGAGATAGGCTTCATTGCACTCTTCGACCGAGGCGTCGTTCGGCATGTTGATCGTCTTGGAGATGGCGCCCGAGATGAAGGGCTGGGACGCCGCCATCATGCGGATATGGCTGTCGACCGACAGATAGCGCTTGCCGAGCCGGCCGCACGGATTGGCGCAGTCGAAGACCGGCAGGTGTTCGGGCTTGAGGCCGGGAGCGCCCTCGAGCGTCATCGCGCCGCAGACATGGATATTGGCCCGTTCGATTTCGGCCTTGGAGAAGCCAAGATGGGCGAGGAGGTCGAAGCCGAAGTCGTTCAACTCGGCATCGCCGAGCTTGAGCACGGTCTTGCAGAAGGCCTCGCCGAGGTTGAATTTATTGAACACGAATTTGATGTCGAAGGCGGAAGCGAGGCCCCCCTCGATCCTGGCGATTTCGGCATCGCCGAAGCCCTTGGCCCTGAGGGCTGCGTGATTGATGGCGGGGCTGTCGGCGAGCGAGCCATGGCCCACGGCATAGGAGACGATGGTCTCGATCTCCTCAGGCGTGTAGCCGAGCGTGCGCAACGCCTCCGGCACCGCCTGGTTGATGATCTTGAAATAGCCGCCGCCGGCGAGCTTCTTGAACTTGACGAGAGCGAAATCGGGTTCGATGCCAGTCGTATCGCAATCCATGACCAGGCCGATCGTGCCGGTCGGCGCGATGACGGTCGATTGGGCATTGCGATAGCCATGGGCCTCACCGAGGGTCACAGCCTTGTCCCAGGCCGCGCGCGCATGCGCGATGAGGGCCTTGTCGGGGCAGCTCAATTCATCGAGCGGCACCGGAGCCGTCTTCACGCCCTCATAGCCGACCGCCGCACCATAGGCGGCGCGCCGGTGGTTGCGCATCACGCGCAGCATGTGGTCGCGGTTCTTGTCGAAGCCGGGGAAGGGGCCGAGCTGCTTCGCCATTTCGGCCGAGGTCGCATAGGAGACGCCGGTCATGATGGCCGAGATGGCGCCGCAAATGGCACGGCCCTCATGGCTGTCATAGGAAATGCCGGAACTCATCAGCAGGCCGCCGATATTGGCGAAGCCCAGGCCCAGCGTGCGGAACTCGTAGGAAAGCCGCGCAATCTCCTTGGACGGGAATTGTGCCATCAACACCGAGATTTCGAGGACGATCGTCCACAGGCGCACGCCATGCTCGAAGGAGGCGATGTCGAACCGGCCTTCGGTGCTACGGAACTGCAGGAGGTTGAGCGAGGCAAGATTGCACGCCGTGTCGTCGAGGAACATATATTCCGAGCACGGGTTGGAGGCACGGATCTCGCCCGAGGCCGGGCAGGTATGCCAGTAATTGATCGTAGTGTGGAACTGGATGCCGGGATCGGCCGACGCCCAAGCGGCATGGCCGATCTTGTCCCACAATTCACGCGTCGGCAGCGTCTTGGTGATCTTGCCGGTCAATCTCGACGTCAGTTCCCAATTGCGGTCGCTTTCCACCGCATTGAGGAAATCGTCGGTGACGCGCACCGAATTGTTGGAATTCTGGCCGGAAACGGTGCGATAGGCCTCGCCGTCCCAATCGGTGTCATAGGTATCGAAGCTGATGTCGGTGTAGCCCTGGCGCGCGAACTGGATCACCCGCTTGATGTAATTGTCGGGCACCATGTTGCGGCGCGCATCCTTGACGGCGCGCTTGAGCGCCGGGTTCTTCTCGATCTCGAAGCAGTCGGTGCCAGAGCCTTCGCAATTGACGCACGCCTTCATGATGGCGCTGAGCGCCTTGCGGACGATCTTCGAGCCGGTGACGAGTGCCGCAACCTTCTGCTCTTCCTTCACTTTCCAGTCGATATAGTCCTCTACATCGGGGTGATCGATATCGACGACCACCATCTTCGCGGCGCGGCGCGTCGTGCCGCCCGATTTGATGGCGCCCGCCGCCCGGTCGCCGATCTTGAGGAAGCTCATCAGGCCGGAGGACTTGCCGCCGCCTGACAGCTTTTCGTTCTCACCACGCAGCTTCGAGAAGTTGGATCCGGTGCCCGAGCCATATTTGAACAGGCGCGCTTCGCGCACCCACAAATCCATGATGCCGCCTTCATTGACGAGGTCGTCCTCGATCGACTGGATGAAGCAGGCATGGGGCTGGGGATGCTCATAGGCTGACTTCGATTTCGTAAGCTTGCCAGTTTCGAAATCGACATAGTAATGGCCCTGGCCGGGGCCATCGATGCCATAGGCCCAATGCAGGCCGGTATTGAACCATTGCGGCGAATTGGGCGCGCATTTCTGGGTGGCGAGCATGTAGCAGAGCTCGTCATAAAAGGCGCGGGCGTCCTCTTCGCTGTCGAAATAGCCGCCCTTCCAGCCCCAATAGGTCCAAGTGCCGGCGAGACGATGGAACACTTCCTTGGAGCTGACTTCGCCCCGGGTGCGTTCTTTGGGCGAAAGCGTGCCGAGGACGGATTCGTCCGGGGCCGAGCGCCAGAGCCAGGAGGGAACGGTCTCTTCCTCGACGCGCTTCAAAGCCACTGGGATACCCGCTTTACGAAAATATTTCTGCGCCAGGATATCGGAGGCGACCTGGCTCCAGGAGGAGGGAACCTCGATGCCCTCGAGACGGAATACGATCGAGCCGTCGGGGTTTCTGATCTCGCTCACTGCCTTCCGGAAATCCAGCCCCTGATAGGCGTCCTGACCAGATTTTGTGTAGCGGCGCTCGATCTTCATAGTTTCCCTCTTTTTTCTTCGATGTTGGCCCACAGGCGGACGCGCGAGAATCCACCCACCGGCTTCTATTCACCCGTGTTCGACGACGCAGTACTCCCTTTCCGCGGATCAATATCCCGCGGATCAAGCAGCATTTTTATGGGTTTTCTATTGTGAGAGCCGGCTTTTGCCCCGGTTCTCGGTATCCCTCAACCTCAAGACTCAATCTATTACACCGTCATCAGATCGTCAATAGATAGTGTACGCGCAAATTCTTAACACAATATGTAGTGTCCACAGCTTAACTGCAGCCTGTGGATAAGTGAGAGTGCGCCACGATTCGGGAGGCACTCGCAAGCAAACCTTCTGCTTGACTGGGAAAACGCGAGAAACGCGCTGATTCTTGGCTGCCGCGGTTACGGCGCTGTCCATATGCGTGAATTGCGGAATGATCGTCGTGCTCAGTGCCCGACGCCACCATCGGGATGGGGTTGCAGTTTGCGCACGAAAAGCAACGCCACAAGGGCAACCAGAGCGATCGCCGCCAGCATCATCCAGGCATCATTGATGGCGAGAACCAGCGACTGCTTTTCGAGATCGGGCATCAGATCCATGAGCCGCATGGAATCGAGCCCGCCCTCGATATCGCCGGGCACAAGGCCAAAAAGGTCGAGGGTAGCCGGATCGCCCGCCTTGAGCTTGTCGGTCAGGATATCGGCGTGCTCGGGGCCACGGGTGAACATGATCGTGTCGATCAGCGATATGCCGATGGCGCCGCCGAGATTTCGCATCATGTTGAACAGGCTGCTGCCGTCTCCAATCTCATTCGCGGCAAGGCCCGACAGCGCGATATGGGTGGGGGCGAGCAGGCACAGCATGACAGAGGCGCCGCGGATTACTTGCGGCCAGAACATCTCATTATAGTCAGTATCCGCACTTTGCTGCATGCTCAGAGCCAACCCCAGAGCGAAAACGGTGAATCCGATGAGGGTCAGGAGACGGGCATCGACATGTTTTTCGAGCTGAACCGCGAGCGGCGCCATCAGAAGCTGGGCGGCACCCGTCACCAGCATGATTTCGCCGATTCGCAGCGGCCCGTGACCGCGCACAAAGGAGAGGAAGACCGGCATCAGATAGATCATGCCGAAGAGGGCCATTCCGAGCGCAAAGCTCAAGACGCAGCCGGCGGCAAAATTGCGCCGGCCGAGCAGCGCGATATCGACGACGGGACCGGCTTTGCTGAGGGCGCGCTGAATGAAGGCGAGCCCGCAAATGACGGTGGCACCGAGAAGACCGAGGACGGTGCCGGATGTCCAGCCATCGTCGGGAGCTTGCTTGAGTGCGATCTCGAAGGCGGCCAAGGCCAGAGCAAGACAGGCGAGCGATAGCCAGTCGAGATGGCGCAAGCGCGCGAGATCGCGCTGTTCCGGAACAAAGCTTACGGCGGCGATGGCAATCGCCGCAATGCCCGGCATGACGTTGATGAGGAACAGCCAGTGCCAAGAGGTCGTCTCGGTGATCGAGCCGCCGACGATCGGACCGAGAGTAGGGGCGAGCACTGCTACCACGCTGGCGATGGTGGTCGCAAAGGGCTGGCTGCCGCGCGGAAAGAGCAGGAAGATGGCGGCGAAGACGAGTGGAATGAGAACGCCACCGGCGAAACCCTGGATGACGCGCGCCGCGATCAGTGAGGTAAAGTCGAAACTGATTGCGCAGGCGATCGAGGCCAGCGTGAAGACGGCGAGTGCGATGATGAAGGTGCGCTTGAGGCCGAGCGTGCGAATGAACAGGCCGGTCAGGGGAATGGCTATGATCTCGGCGATGAGATAGGCGGTCTGGATCCAGCTCATCCGGTCGGCGCCGATCGAGAGCGCTTCCTGGATGACGGCTAGCGAGGTCACCACGACCTGGATGTCGAGGATCGCCATGAACATGCCGAGGCACATGGCGGCAAAGCCTGCCCAGGCAGCGGCGGTGGCCAGTGGTCTATCGGGAGGCAATGATGTCATCTTGCGGTCGGGAGGGGGTGAAGGAGGCATTCAATAGCAGAGAGGCCCGGTAGTATCCGAGAATGGCAGCGCCGGGCGATTCGGCGTAGTCTGCAACCATGCAGTTTTTCTTGGGCTTTTTGTTGATTTTTTGTTTCAGACTTACCCG
>VAZZ01000416.1 GCA_005884715.1 Alphaproteobacteria bacterium
GGGGCACGTGACCCTCGGGATCGCGCCCCGCGTACGGGCTGCCCGGAAGGTCCAAGGTCCAGTTCGGCGTCACAAGCGTGAAGCTGTCCCACCGATCCCGCCATGCCTGACCCAGGCGGTGCCGCTCGAATACGACGTGCTCCACGCCGAGCCGACGCAGCTCCCTGCTGACCGATAAACCCGCCGAGCCGGCTCCGATAACGACCACTGTCATGACCCGGCAGCCTCCACGGACGCTTCCCTGAGTTCATCATGCGCGTCGCGATGCCGCGCGATTGCCTGAATGTCACTAGGATAAGCGTACCATTCAGAACTGTCGCGCGCGAGTCCGACGTGTACAGCTTGGAGTGGGATCATCGGGCCTAGTCGCGTCGCGAATCGTCTTTTTCGGAGGGATAATGCCGCCTCATCGCAGGGGCTGGAGAGATGCCGGCCCGATCCGGACGATATTTAAGGAGGCCTTCCGGGCTGCCGGGCTTCCCTATTTCAACCCACATAGTTTCCGACATACGCTAGCTCAACAAGCGCAACATCAATGTCGAAATTACGAGGAGCTAAAGGCATGGTCGCAGAATCTCGGTCATGACGACCTTCGGACCACGATGGTAAGCTGTGGGGAAATTGCCGCCTACAGACAGTTGGAGGTAATCCGGGCAATGTCTAAGCCCTAGTGACGCGGTGCTATCCCGGTGTTACCTGAAAGCGCCATTATGAAAAATTGTGAAGAGGAATAATTGTCATCTTATCTGCAAGCCGAAATCAAACGCGTCAGAGCCGACATTGAACGTATTGACGGCTCTTTTTTTAATTCGCGAAGTGCCGACCCCAAACAGACGTTCTCCGAACTGCGAATGAAACGAGGTCAACTCCTCCGCAGCATTATCCTTGAATTGCATTTATCCATCGAGAATATACTTTCTGCCGCCATTGGCAAAAAACTGTTGGCTGGCCGTCGCATAGCATCACCTGCTGGCCACGCATTACGTGACCTCCTTGAAGACGAGCGGGCTATTGGATTTTATCAAAAGCTCACGTTGGCGCGTGCGCTTGACCTAGTTACGACATCCCAATTCAAAGACCTTCTCGAATTAAATTCCGTACGCAATCGATCCAGTCATAACTGGCTCTTAGACCGCGTCGCCCGGCGAAAGATAAAACGTTCCAAGCCGAAAAGGCCAGTTCTGCGATACCGAGGCACGAACCTCTACAAAACCGAATCCTTCATCGCGTTTGCAGGCCACTTCACAAAAATATATCTCAAGCTATGGCTTAAACACGGTTAGGCGCCTTTTAGCACTACGACGCTCTTCTGGTCGGAAAGTTCTTTCTTTTGTTCAGGGGTGTCTCAGGAAAACTCAACGATTTCAGTCTTTTGGCGGAATGGCGACCCCGGAGGGATTCGAACCCCCGACCCACAGCTTAGAAGGCTGTTGCTCTATCCAACTGAGCTACGGGGTCATGCTATTGTAAACGCTAGAGAATTAATCAGTGGGTCCAGTTATCGATGCGGCCCCATTTGAAATTGTCGGCATAGGCCTTGCGCTGCGGCCGCACCGGCGCTTCAGGCTCCACCCAGTAGGCGATACCGTTGCGCTCGGCATATTCGATGGCCTGCTCTTTCGTCTCGAAAGTGAGGCGTAGCTGCTGCTTCATGTCGGCGGACGAGGTCCAGCCCATCAGGGGATCCGCCGTCTGGCGCAGCTCCGGCTCATATTCGAGCAGCCACATGTCGGCCTTGCCTTTGCCGGACTGCATGGCATTGCGGGCGGGCCTGTAGATCTTGGCGGTCATACCGTCACCTTTATCCTCACATCGGCGGTGGTCGGGGTGGCCAGATTCGAACTGACGACCCCCTGCGCCCAAGGCAGGTGCGCTACCAGACTGCGCTACACCCCGTTTTCCGCCAGGCACGGCATAGCGAAATCGCCCTCCAGGAGCAAGGGATCATCCGCCGGCGCCGAAAATCGCGGCAATCAGCCGGTCGCCGGGACTGATATGTAGCCGATGAGCGGTCCCGGCCTTGACCTCGAGGACAGCATAAACAGGGATCCCCGGCGTGATGATCTCCTCCGAATAGGGAACCGTATTGCGGGCGATATAGAGCACTCTGCCCCGATCATCGGAAAAGATCATGTCGAGCGGCAAGGGCGTGTTCTTCATCCACATGGACACGCTGCGGGTCTCCTTGAAGTCGAACAGCATGCCATGATTGTCGGCGAGCTTGGTGCGAAACATCAGGCCCGAGGCCCGATGCTGTGGCGTCGCCGCGAGTTCGGCGACGAATTCCGTCCGGGTGACGCCGTTATTGCTCTCGATCGTCAGAGCGACGACCGGCATGCCGGACGGCGTTTCGGCGAAAGCTGTCGAGAAGACGATAAAAGCGAAAAGGAAGGCCAGGACCGCGCTGCGCATGGATGACTTATATCCGCATCGGAGCGGTCGGGTGAGCTAATTCGTGTGGCGCGGTCCGCTATCGAGCGTGAGCCGTACCTCGGCCGCCATATTGCCCTTGGGTCCGCTGCCGAAGCGCACATAAATCCACTGATCGGGATGCAGTTCGGCGATGGCGGTCTTCCGCAGTGTCTCCATATGAATGAAGATATCAGGAGAGCCCTCTCCTTCACTCACGAAGCCGAAGCCACGCGCGCGGTTGAACCATTTGACCCTTGCACGAACCCAGCCGCTGGACGGCGATACATTCACGTGGGTCCGGCTTGGCCTCTCCACCGGGTGGATGGCCGTCGACGTATCGACATTGAGGACGCGCAGCGCCTGGTAGCCCTTCTGTCGCTCGACCGCCTCGCAGAAGACTCGGGTACCCTCGAGCGGCGCTTCGAAGCCATCGCGCTTGAGACAACTCAGATGCAACAGCACATCCGGCATGCCATTGTCGGGGATAATGAAGCCATATCCTCTGCCAACATCAAACCACTTCACAAAACCGCTGATCTGGAAAATTTTTACATTGATCTCGGGAGCCTGATGTTCAAGTTCCCTATCTGCCTCTAGGGGCCCGCTATCCGCCATGACCGCATTACCCGAACTGATGGCAGCCCTCAGACCATCCCCTGCTGCCAATAGCTTAGATTGAGCGACTATTTCGCAATTGTACAGGGTGCGGCCCCGCAAGAGATGTGGAAAACACAAGAATGACCTTGTGTCGACGCGCAAGTCGCTATGCGGCAAAATTTCCGCGATGCAGAAAAGCCCTGAAAACAAAGGCTGATTCGCACTATGTCGGCGAGCTTCGCTCGGCCGTCCGGTCAATGCGCGAACGAAGTCGTGATCATCGCGCGGGATCGCAACAGACGGCCGGCCACTATGAAAAACCACTTAAATGCGCAGATTCCGCTCAACTGATTCGTTCACCGGGCCAGAGCTGATCGGCAACGGAGCTCAGAACGTCTCCGAGTTCGCCGGCAATCACCAGATCGGCCAGCGCATCAAGACCCGTGGGCTCGCGATTGACGATGACGAGCCTGGCGCGGTTGCTCTTGGCCATCACCGGGAAGCTCGCGGCCGGGAAAACCTGGAGCGAAGAGCCGAGCGCCAGGAAGAGATCGGCATCGAATGTCGCGGCGCGTGCTTCGGCCATCTCGCCATCAGGCATCGCCTGTCCGAATGAAATGGTGGCCGTCTTCACGATGCCGGCGCACAAGAGACAGTAAGGCGGCCGGTTGTCGCTCTCGATCCGGGCGCGCGCCCAGTCAAGCTCATAGCGTTCGCCACAGTTCAGGCACTTGGCATAAGAACCATTGCCGTGCAGTTCAATGATCGCCTCCGCCGGCACGCCGGAGGCGCGATGCAAATCGTCGATATTCTGGGTGATGATGTGGCTGACCTTGCCTGCATGATAGAGTCTGGCGATGACCTTGTGGCCGCGGCCCGGCACGGCATGCGAGACGGCATCATAAATCGTGAAATATCGCCGCCAAGCCTCGAGCCGCGTCTCCTCGGAGGCCAGATAGGCGTTAAATTCGATCGGTTTGTATTTTGTCCAGAATCCTCCCGGCGAGCGGAAATCGGGGATCCCGCATTCAGTTGAAATGCCAGCGCCGGTAAAAACGACCGCGCGCCTGGCGGACTGGATCATTTCGACAAGCTCGTCTATGTCATCATCCATTGTCAGTCCGCGAGCAAAGGGAGACGTCACCCGTGAAATATCTCCACACCATGATCCGCGTGTCCAATTTGGACCAATCGCTCGATTTTTTTATCAAAAAACTGGGGTTCGTCGAACAGCGCCGTTTTGAGAACGAGAAAGGCCGTTATACGCTGGTTTTCGTGGCAGCACCCGAAAGCCCGGACGCACCGGTGGAACTCACTTACAACTGGGACCCGGAAGTCTACACCGGCGGGCGCAATTTCGGCCACCTCGCCATCGAAGTCGACAATGTCTACAGCTATTGCGAGAAGCTGCAGAAGCAAGGCATCACCATCAATCGTCCGCCGCGTGACGGCCGAATGGCCTTCATCAAGACGCCCGATGGCATCTCAATCGAGATCCTGAACAAGGATGGCGCGCTGCCTGTCGCCGAGCCCTGGGCGTCGATGCCGAATACCGGAAGCTGGTAGCCCGATTCAGGCCATCAGCAGGCCGCCATTCACCTCGATGACTTGGCCGGTGACGTAGCCCGAGGCTTCATCGCTCGCGAGATAGACGAAGGTGCCGGCGCAATCTTCTGCCGTGCCGAGACGGCCTAGAGGTATCTGCTGACGCGTCGCCTCGAGTTTTTCCGGCGTCGAATGACGGTCGTGAAAAGCGGTATGGATGGTGCCCGGCGAGACGGCATTGACACGGATATTGCTCGGCGCCAATTCCTTCGCCATCGATTTGGTCACCGCCGAGACGAAGCCCTTGCTGCCGGCATAGATGCCGGATCCCGCCGCACCGCCCGAGCGTGCGGCAATCGAAGAGACATTGATGATGTTACCTGAGCTCTGCGCCTCGAAGATCGGGATCACGGCACGGCAGCAATCGACGAGTTGGCGAACATTGAGCTCCAGTACGCGGTCATAAAGCACATCATCAAATTCGGCAATCACCCGGCGTTCGACCATGCCGCCGGCGTTGTTGATCAGAACATCTATGCCGCCGAGACTCTTCTTCGCTTCCTCGATGAGTTTCCATGGCGCCTTGCGCTCGACCAGATCGAGCTTGAAAGTGGCGATCCCCCGCTTGGCGAATTCGGCCGCTTCCTTTCCACCATTCAGATATTGCGCAAAAAGCTTCGCCCCCATCTTAGCCAAAGCGAGGGTCGCCGCGCCGCCAATACCGGTTACGCCGCCGGTGATGACAATGCGCTTGTTCCTGAGATCGCTGAACATGGGATTCCTAGGCTTGGCTCGATGAAGGTCTTCGCCTCTTAGGCGCAGACGAGGGTCATGTAAATCGGCCTTCTACATGCGCCACACATGCAGGATCATTCCGCAGGACAAGCCGATGATCGCGCCAATTAAAATGCCAACCGGCGGTGTAAGTATGAAACTGCCAGCAAGTCCGCCAAAAGCCGCTCCGAGCGTCAAGCCCAGAACAAATCTATTGAACAACTGGTAGTCCTCCCGGGCGGGCACCAACATAGGCCTCGTAATCCAAATCGTTGATCCGACTCACGATTCCATTTTTGTGTAATTTTTGGCGCGCCTTCTTTTTAGGCCGAGCGCGCCGCCTTCTATGATATTTTTTCATCGGACGCAAAATGAATCTTCAGCAGCGCCGCCAAGACTCACAACGCGAAAGGGATCCAGCCGCAGCGAGAAGCTGAGATCTTTCATCTGGTGAAATGAAAAGTGAATGGCGCGCCCTACGGGAATCGAACCCGTCTTTGCAACGTGAAAGGCTGCCGTCCTAACCGATAGACGAAGGGCGCGCGAGATGCGGCTCTATAGGGGGCTTCGGCTTGAAGCGCAAGGCGTGAAATTCACCTTCAAAATCAACGTTTTTGGCTTCGCCCAGAAGTTTCTCGAAGGCTGGCGCGGCTTCAGCCGACGCGAGCGACATCCTCGATGTGGAGCGAAGGAACGCGCTCGCTGCCCCAGTCATCGACGACCAGCCGGCCCGCTATGTGGAGAGGGTGCTGGCGCTCGCTCAGCAGCAATTCGCCAAGATCGGTGCCCAAGGCGCGAAAGGCGATTGCCTTGATGCGCGTTCCATCGGAGGAGGCGAGCGTCAGGCGGACGTGATCGCTGCCGGCGCTATCGGCATAGACGACGCGGTGGGCCGGGAGCACGAAGACTGGTGCCGGATTGCCCGCCCCATAGGGGCCTGCCTGCTCGACCAGCTCGATCAGGTCGAGCGTCGCGCCTGAAGCAGTGAGCGCGCCATCGATGTCGAGACAGCGCTCGCCCGCGAGCGTCAGTCCATAAGACAGATGGGTCTCCAGAAAGGCCCGCAAATCGCCGAGCCGTGTCCGTTCAATGGTGAGGCCGGCCGCCATGGCATGACCGCCACCCTTGATGAGGATGCCCGCATCGAGTGCCAGGCGCACCGCCTGGCCCAGATCGACGCCGGAGATCGAGCGGCCCGAGCCGCTCGCCTGCCCGCTCTCCTTCTCGAAGCCCAGCACGATGCTCGGCAGGTTGAAGCGCTCCTTGAGGCGCGAGGCCGCAAGGCCGAGAACCCCCGGATGCCAGCCTTCGCCGGCGACGACGATGGCGGGACTGCTGCGGGCCGCGCCCAGAGCGGCCTCGGCCTCGCGTAAAGCCTGGTCGAGCACGCTCAACTCGATGGCCTGGCGCTCGCGGTTGAGCCTTTCGAGCTCGGCGGCAATGATCGAGCAGCGCCCCCTATCCTGGCTGGTCAACAGTTCAAATGCGAGTTTGGCATGGCCGATGCGGCCCGCCGCATTGAGACGCGGCCCGAGCAGAAAAGCGAGCGCATAGGCATCGGGCCTGCGCTTGAGACGGGCGACGTCGGCGAGCGCCGCAAGGCCTGGATTCTCCCGGCGTGCCATGATCCGCAAGCCTTGCGTGACATAAGCGCGGTTGAGCCCCGTCAAGGGAACGACATCGCACACGGTGGCAAGCGCCACCAGTTCGAGCCATTGCAACATATTGGGTTCCGGCCGCTCGGGACCATACCACCCGCGTTGGCGCAGCAGACGGTTGACGACGCTGATCAGGATCATGGCGACGCCGCAGGCGCAGAGATAGCCGAAGCCCGATATGTCATCTTGACGGTTGGGGTCGATGACGGCGGTCGCCTCGGGAAGGATGAGACCTGCCTGATGATGATCGACGATGATCACATCCATGCCCAGCGCCTTGGCTTCCGCCAGGGGATCGTGCGCGAGCACGCCGCAATCGAGCGTCAAGAGCAGCTCGGTGCCACGCTCCTTCAGCGATTGGATGGCGGCCTGGCTCGGCCCGTAGCCTTCAGTGAGACGGTCGGGGATATGCACGATATTCGCCGCCCCGACACTGGCGAGAAAGCGTGTGACCAAGGCCGCCGAGCAAACGCCATCGACATCATAGTCGCTGATAGTTCCGATGCGTTCGCCCGCCATGATCGCCCGCGCCAGGCGATCGGCACCCTTTTCCATGTCCACCAGCGCCGAAGGCTGCGGCATCGACCTTCGTATGGTGGGATTGAGATAGTTTTCGACATCATCGAGGATCACGGACCGCGCCGCCAGCACGCGGCCCAGAAGTTCCGGCAGGTCGTTCTTCTCGGCGATCGCCTGGGCATCGCGGCTGAGGAAAGGCCGCGCCCGCCAAAATCGTCCTTTGACGGAACGGCTCACGCCCAGGAACGGTGGCGCGGAATTCGGTGCCAGGGCTAACCGGCTATCCGGTAGAAGAGTCATGATCCCCGATCAATACGTACTCATCCTCCGCACCGCAAGCTCGGAACCTTTTCTGCCGATAATCATTTAAAATCAAAAGCAAAGCATAGCTCAAGGAGAGTTATCATGGCAGTGGCAAAGCGCAGGACAACCAGCCATCCGAAAAGCCGCAGCAGGGCAAAGCCCGGCGCCCGCGGCGGCGGCGCATTCTTCCATATCGAGGTCAGGCCGCGACGCGAGTTCAAAACCTTCCGCACCCAAGACGTCGGCAAGAAAGGCGGCATCGAAAGGGTGGCGGGAAAGCGCGGCAGCGGATCATGGGACACGCAGAAATGGCTCATCAGCAAGGAACATGCGCATCGTGAAGGCCGCCGGCTTGTCGCCGATTCGGCGGATGCGCGCAAAGTCCTGAAGACGCTGGGATCAGCGCCGACACATCTCAACGGCGACCGCTTCAAAGCCAAAGATCGGCCCAATGTGCCGGAGCGGCGCAAGCCGACCCAGGCCATGCGCCGCGCGCGGACGAGCAACATCAGAAAGGCGCAAGCCGCAAGACGGAAGACTGTCCGATGATCCGCAAACTCAAATCAGGACAGTATCGGCTCTATTCGCGCAAGAAGGACCCGAAGACCGGCCGGCGGCGCAATCTCGGCACCTTCAAGAGCCGTGCAGCGGCAGAAAAGCACGAGCGCGCGGTGCAGTATTTCAAACATCATTAGTGGGCGGGGGCAACGAGGCAGCGCCCCTTTGCGTCCCCTTTTTCTCTGCGCTTCGATGTGGTCATCTAGAGAGATGGCACAAAATTAGGGGAGCATAAATGCGCAGAGATCATGGCGTGCCTCGCGGTATCGTTCATCGGCTGACGATCGAGAGCAGCGCACTTAAGGGAAATTTACTGGGCGATCCGACCGAGCGAGCGATCGATGTATATGTGCCCGCCGGCGCTAGTGGCGAGGGCTTGCCGCTACTCGTCGATCTTGTGGGCTTCACGGCGGGCGGACCCGCTCATACTAACTGGAAAAACTTCGGTGAGAATGTGCCCGAACGGCTTGATCGTCTGATCGCGAGCGGCACGATGCGCCCTTGCGTCGTCGCACTGCCGGATTGCTTTACCAAGCTTGGTGGCAATCAGTACATCAATTCCGCCGTGATGGGTCGATGGGACGATTTCCTGCTCGAGGAAGCCGTACCGTTCGTCGAGGTGAGGTTTGGTTGCGGTGGCAGTGGGCGTCGCGGCTGCTTCGGCAAGAGCTCCGGGGGTTATGGCGCGATGGTCCAAGCGATGCTGCATCCGGATTTCTGGAACGTGGCCGCCTCGCATTCCGGCGATGTCGGTTTCGACCTCCTGTTCATTGCGGATTTTCCCAAAGTGCTCCGCGCGCTGGCGACGACAGACAACTCCATCCGCAATTGGCTCGAGAGGTTCTTTGCCGCACCGAAGGTAAAAGATCAGGATGTGCACATCCTGATGATACTCGCGATGGCCGCCACCTACGATCCCGATCCCGAAAGCTATATGGGCGTCCGCCTTCCGGTGACGCTCGACACCTGCGAACTGATCGCTGAGCGTTGGGCCAATTACGTCAAATGGGATCCCTTGACCCTCGTTGAAAAGCATGGCGAAGGATTAAAGCGACTCAAGGCGCTTTATATCGATTGCGGCGACATCGATCAGTACAATATCGTCTATGGTTCACGGCGGATGCACAAGCGCCTGACTGAAATGAAGGTGCAGCATGTGTATGAGGAGTTTCCCGATGATCACACGGCCGTCGACTACCGGATGGATGTAAGCCTGCCGTTCCTGGCCAAGGCGCTCTCGGAGCCGGTTTCCTCCTAGATCAGCGTGAGCCTCGGGAGGGCAAGAGGGACTAAAACTCCCAGGATTCTGCGGTCTAAGGAAACAGCGCAACCTGCTCCAGCCCTTGCGTTTCCGGCAGGCCGAACATGAGGTTGAAATTCTGGATGGCCTGCCCCGCCGAACCCTTTACCAGATTGTCGAGCGTCGAGATGAGGATGACGCGGCCGGGAATGCGGTCGGCATAGACGCCGAGCATGACATTGTTGGAACCGCGCACATATTGCGTCGAGGGCATAACCCCCTTCGGCGCCATGAACACGAACGGCTCATCCTTGTAGTGCTTCTCCAGTGCGGCGCTCAAATCGGCGGCCGTTGCCCTGCCGGTCAGGCGCGCATAGGTCGTGCAGAGTTCGCCGCGGCTCATCGGTATGAGATGCGGGGTGAAATTGACGATCACCTGCTGGCCGGCAACCTGGCTGACCTCCTGCTCGATCTCAGGCGCATGACGGTGATTGGCGACGCCATAGGGCGAGAGCCCCTCGCCCGCTTCGCAGAACAGCACATTCTGCTTGAGCGACCGGCCGGCGCCGGAGAC
>VAZZ01000415.1 GCA_005884715.1 Alphaproteobacteria bacterium
TTTAGCCTCACAAGTTTCATATGCGATCGCCCTCCCCCTTGTGGGGAACGTCGGCTCCAAGGGCCCTCCGCGTGACGCGATTCTCGTGATCGTCGCAATCGCGCAAGCTTGAGGCTTTGCAGGAACCCGGCGAAAAACATGGTTAATGGGCAGTTGACGAGGGCCCCTTGAGGCCCGATATGCAGCAGCTTCAGTTTATTGTTTGCGAAGAATGGGCTAGGTGACGTGCATGGCAAAAGTAATCGAGCTGGAACCTGACGGCATGAAAGCCTGGATCGCCTCGGCAAAGCGCACGCTGGGCATCGAGAGCGAGGCCATGGCCAGGCTCATCGCGGACCTCGATGGCCCGCTCGGCCGTGCCTTCGGCGAGGCGATCCGCCTGATCAAGACAGCATTGGGACGCGTTGCCGTGACCGGTATGGGCAAGAGTGGCCATATCGCCCGCAAGATCGCCGCCACCCTCGCCTCCACCGGCACGCCGGCCTTCTTCGTCCATCCGGCCGAGGCCGGCCATGGCGATCTCGGCATGATCGGGCGCGATGATGTGATCATCATGATCTCGAATTCCGGCGAGACCGCCGAACTGCGCGCTATCCTCGATTATGCCAAGCGCTTCGATGTGAAGATCATCGGCCTGACCTGCCGCGCCGACAGCACGCTTGGCGGCCATTCCGATGTCCTGCTCTGCCTTCCCGATGCCCGCGAGGCTTGTCCGATCGGCATGGCGCCGACGACCTCGACCTTGCTGCAGCTTGCCATGGGCGATGCTCTCGCTCTGGCGCTGCTTGAGGAGCGCGGCTTCAATGCGGCCCAGTTCAAGGCCTTTCACCCGGGCGGACTTCTCGGCGCAGCGCTGACCCATGTGAAGACCTTCATGCACAAGCAGCCGCGACTGCCGCTTGTCGCTCCTGAGACACCCATGGCCGAAGCGCTGGTGATCATGACCCAGAAGAGCTTCGGCTGCCTCGGTGTCGTCGATGAAGGAGGCAGGCTGATCGGCATCCTGACCGACGGCGACTTGCGCCGTCACATGTCGCGCGATCTCATCGATCTCGCAACCGCCGATGTGATGACCGGCACGCCGCATACGATCGGGCCTGAGACGCTGGCTTCCGAGGCGCTCGAACATCTGAACTCATCGAACATCACCAGCCTGTTCGTCGTCGACGGCGAAGGCAGGCCGGTGGGACTCGTCCATGTTCATGACCTCCTGCGCCAGGGCGTCAGGTAGAAGAACCGCCCGCCGGCTCCACAATCAGACGCGTTCCCTCAACCGACGTGACCTTGACCCATTCGCCCTTGCCGCGATCGGCGCCGGTCACCATCCACAGCGTATCATCGATCCGGACTTTTCCGTGTCCATGGACAATCGCCTCGTCGAGCACATAGGCACGCCCGATATAATCATACATGCGCTGATTGAGATTGGTGACGCCGCCCGGCGACAGGTGCAGGCGCGGCCGCACGATGAGGACGAACAGCACCGACAGAACAGCGAAGGCGGCGATCTCGATCTGCCAGGCGAGATCGGCGAAGATATCGATGAGCCCGATCACCGCCGCCGCGAGCGCCAGCCACATGAAGAATATGCCGGGAACGGTCAATTCGGCGAGAAGCAGGAGTCCGGCGATCACCCACCAGGTCCAGCCCCCGAGAAACGGGAAGAACTGCTGCATCAGGATTTGGATTGAGAGGGAACGCTTGTGGTCTTGCGGTTGTTTCCCGTCGTCTGGTCGGAGGGACCGCCGCCGAATGCTTCGCGGGCGATCTCGGCGATGCCGGAGAGGGAGCCCATGAGCGATGTTGCTTCCAGGGGAAGCATGAGCACTTTCTGGTTCGGAGCACTCGCTATCGCCTCGAGGGCCTTCACATAATTATTGGCTACAAAATAGTTGACCGCCTGGATATTTCCACCGGCGATGGCTTCGCTCACCACCAGCGTCGCCCTGG
>VAZZ01000420.1 GCA_005884715.1 Alphaproteobacteria bacterium
TTCCTCGAGCAGCCAGTATTCGATGTTGAAAGCTTCCTGTTCGGGCAGACCGACATATTCGGACACCCCGGAAGCGCCGCGCATGACATTGATCGCATTCACATAGAATTCGGATGCGATGCGCGCCGTCGCCTTGTCCTTGGCGAAAGACAGCATGCCGACACCCGGCACCAGATAGATGACGGCATTGGCATCGCGCATCTTCGGCGAATTGGCCTGCTTCGAGCGTTCATAATAGGCGGCATAGTCCTCGCGGTAAGCCTCGAGCGTTGCGTCTAGCCCTGAGATGACCTCATCTATGTTATTGGCCTTGGGATCGAAGGGCAGCACCAATGGCCTTATCTTGGTGCGCAGAAAATGATCGGGGCATGACGTGCCGAGCGGCGCCAATTCATCGAGCGCCTTGCTGTTGACGAAGTCGAGCACTTCCGGCGCGTCGGTGAAATGACCGATCTTGCGTTCATCCTTCGAGATGCGGCCGCGGATTTCCGGCATCAGCCGCTTCCCCTTGAAGGCCGGCTTGGCGCGATGCTCCTCGAGCCAATCGGCCGCCTTGTTGATGATGCGCAAGGTCGTCTGATAGGACTCCTTTGCCGTCTTGTCCCAGGTGAACAGGCCATGGGCGCCGAGCACGACACCGACAAAATGCGGATTCTTCGCGGCCATTTCGCCGAGCTTGAGGCCGAGATCGAAGCCCGGGCGCTGCCATGGCAGATAACCCATATCATCGCCGAAGACTTCCCTGGTGAGCTTCTCTGAATCCTTGGCCGCGGCGATGGCGATCACCGCGTCGGCGTGCATGTGATCGACATGAAGGGCGGGCACGAAGCCATGCAGCGGCGTATCGATCGAGGCCGCGCGTGGGTTGAGATTGAAGGTGCAGTGCGGCAGGTAGTCGACCATCTCGTCTTCATGCGCGATGCCGCGATAAAGACCTTTCAGGGCTTCGAGCTTGTCGAGATAGAGCGTCGAGAACCCGTCGAGCTTCATCGAACCCAAATCGCCGCCCGAGCCCTTCACCCACAGGACGGTTTCTTCCTTGCGGGTCAGGGGATCGGCCATCTTCACCTTGGCCGATGTGTTGCCGCCGCCGAAATTGGTGATCCTGAGATCGCTGCCGAGAAGATTCGAGCGGTAGAGCAGAAGCCCCGGCTCGCTGAGCGTGGCGGCAATCTTGTCGTCCCACAGATCGGGAATGGCGGTCTTCGTCATGGATCACTAACCCTTCATGTTTGATCACCCTCACCCTTCGCCGTCATTCCCCTTCTCCCGCGCGTAGCGTGGGAGAAGGTGGCCGAAGGCCGGATGAGGGCTCTTTCGCGCAATCTGCAGTTATCTCGGCGAGTATTCCTTGCTGGGGCAAAGAGCCCTCACCCGCCCTATCGGGCACCCCTCTCCCATTGCTTCGCAACGGGAGAGGGCGAAATACTGGAGACGGCTCAGCACTTTAGAAATCGAACTGGCCGACATTCTCCTTGGTGAAGACGAAGGGCGCGCCCAAGAGGATCTCCGAGCCGTTGATGACCTGGAGATCGCCGAGCTTGCCGGCCTTCACCTTGGTGGCGCCGGCTTTCAGATCGCCATCGGCGACGGCGCGCAGAACATGCATCGCCGCATAGCCGAGATCGACCGGGTTCCACAGCACCACCGACTTGACGCAGTCCTTTTCGACATAGGGCTTCATCGCATTGGGCGTGGCAAGGCCGACAACGGCGATCTTGCCGCATTTATTGGCCTGCGTCACCGCTTCCGCCGAGGCAGGCGTCGCGACGCTGGTCATGCCGAAGATGCCCTTGAGATCATCGCCATATTTGTTGATGAGCGTCGTCGCCTGGTTAAAGGAGAGCACATTGTCTTCCTGCGCTTCCACCGTCTCGAGCCACTTGAGCTTGGGGTGGCACTTCTCGGCATAGGCCGCCATTTCGGCGATCCAGCGCGCCTGGTTCGGCGTCGTGAAAGTCGAGGTGACGATGGCGAAGCTCGCCTCCTCGCCGATCTCCTTGGCCATGTTGTCGATCAGGGCCTTGGCAATGCCGTTGAACTCGGCCTGGTTGACGAACCACTGGCGAGCGTCCGGCTGCGAATTGGCGTCGTAGCCCACGACATTGATGCCTTTCGACAGAGCCTTCTTCAAGACCGGTGCGATCGCCACCGGATCATTGGCGGCGAACAGGATGCCGTCGACCCCGCTGGTGATGTAGTTGTCGATGAAGGTGATCTGCTGGTCGATATTGGCCTGGGTCGGGCCATCGGTCTTGACATCGACATTGCCGAGCTCCTTCGCGGCATCGGCGATCCCCTTCGATGTGGCATTGAAATAGCCGATGCCGATGAGCTTCGGCACGTCGACGACGGTGATCTTCTTGCCCTTGCGATCGGGCGCGCCGGTGGGCTCGCCGCCATCATAGGGTTTGGCGGCGGCGGCACCCGGTGTCCCGTCGCAGGCCAGTGGATTGGTCGGCAGATCGTCTCCCCCGGTCCACGCCGGGGCGGCGAAGGCGGACCCCGCCATCGCGGCGAGGGCAGCGGCAGCAAACAATGTTTTGCGTATCATTTTCATGCTCCTTGCGCTTCACATCCGGACCTCGAATATGCCGACGGTAGCGGCCCGGACTCTCCCTTTTTGATCAACCGTCTGCATCCTTGCGAAAAATGTTGCTGATGAGGATCGTGCCGATGAGGACGGCGCCGATGACGACGATCGTGCCGTCGCCCTTGACGCCCGACAGAGCGAGACCGTTTTTCAGCGCCTGCATCAATACGAGGCCGAGCAGCGTGCCGATGACCGTGCCGCGCCCGCCGAAAATGCTGGTGCCGCCCAGGACCACGGCGGTGATGACATCGAGTTCGAGCCCGGTGCCCATGTCGGAGCGCGTCGTCGACACGCGCGACACGAATATCACCGCGGCGAGTCCGGCAATGAGGCCCGAGGCCGTATATATAAGGAGAAGGGTGCGATCGACGCGCAAACCCGAAAAG
>VAZZ01000062.1 GCA_005884715.1 Alphaproteobacteria bacterium
TGCTCCCGGCGATCATTGTGCTGCTGTCGCTCGAAATGGGCATCGCAGTGATCGTCGAAGCGATCCTGTCCTATGTCAATCTCTCCGTCTCCACCGATCAGGCGACCTGGGGCAGCATGATCGCCGAAGGCCGCGGCATCATCTATCAGGCCTGGTGGGTGCTGCTCTTTCCAATGATCGCTCTGTTCCTCACCGTCCTCGCCTTCAGCCAGTTCGGCGAGGGCCTCAAGGAACGCTTCGACCCGGTGCTGCGATGACAGCCTATCTCGACATCGCCAATCTGAGTGTCGCTCTTCGCCGGGGCGGCCGTTTGCTGAGGTCGGTCTCCCTCAGAGTGGAGCCCGGCGAAGTCCATGCGCTGGTGGGCGAATCGGGCGCCGGTAAAAGCATGATCGCCCGCGCGGTCTTCGGCATCCTGCCCAATGCCGTCGAAATCATCGAAGGCGATGTGAAGCTTGCGGGCGAAAGCCTTAAGCACATGCCGCAAGGTGCGCGCCGCCTCTTCATTGGCAAGCGCGCCGCTTTCATCCCGCAGGACCCATTGACCGCGCTCAATCCATCCAAGCGGATCGAGCAGCAGATCTGCGACCGTCTGGTCCATATTCTGGGACTTTCCAGGAAAGACGCACATGCCCGCGCTCTGGCGCTTCTCGGCGAAGTGAAAATCACCAGCCCTGAGCGGGTGATGCGCCTGTATCCGCATGAATTGTCGGGCGGCATGCGCCAACGCGTCCTCATTGCCGCGGCTTTTGCCGCCGAACCGCGCCTGATCGTCGCCGACGAGCCGACCACTGCCCTCGACGTGACGGTGCAGAAGCAGATCCTGGGCCTGATCGCCGATATGCAGGCGCGCCACGGCACCGCTTTGCTATTCGTCACCCACAATCTCGGCGTCGTCGCCAAGCTCTGCCAGACGGCGTCCGTGCTTTATGCCGGCAAGGTGGTGGAACAGGCGAGCGTCCAGCAGCTCTTTTCGAAGCCGCAACATGCCTATACGCGCGCCCTGATGGCGGCGACGCCGCGTTATGACCGGCCGGAGGAATCGCTCAAGCCGGCATCACCCGAACTTATCGCCGCGCTCGCCCGCGAAGTCGCCGATACCGATGCTGCCTGGGCCAAGGAGCATCAGCATGCCTGACGCTCTGTTCGCGGTCACGGACCTGCACCTGTCCTTGCCTGACATGACGAAGAAGCCGCTTTTCGGCGCGGCGCCGCGCATCGAGATCCTCAAGGGCTTGAACTTCGCCATTGCCGAAGGTGAAATCACCGGCATTGTCGGGGAATCGGGATCGGGCAAGACATCATTGGGCCGCACCCTCATCCGCCTGTTGAAGCCGGACAGCGGCACAATCCACTTTGCCGGGCGCGACATAGCCGCGATCGGCGATGACGAGATGCGGCCCTTGCGGCGCGACCTCCAGATCATCTTCCAGGATCCCTTCTCGTCGCTCAATCCGCGCAAGACTGTAGGCACCATCATCGCCTCACCGCTTCTGCTGCACAAAGTAGCCAGGGAAGGGCGCGAAGCCCGCGAACTCGCCCAGGAAGTCCTCACGCAAGTCGGGCTGCCGGGGAATTTCGTATCGCGTTATCCGCATGAATTATCCGGCGGCCAGCGCCAGCGGGTCGGCATTGCCCGCGCGGTGGCGCTCAAGCCGCGTTTCATCCTCGCTGATGAGATCGTCTCCGGCCTCGACGTGTCGAGCCAGGCCCAGATCCTCGATTTGCTCATGAATCTGCGGGCGCAAATGAATTTCACTATGGCCTTCATCAGCCATGATCTCTCGGTGGTGCGCCGCCTCTGCGACCGTGTCATCGTCATGCGCCGCGGCGAGATCGTCGAGGAAGCGGAGACCGCGACACTTTTTGAAAAGCCGCAGCACGCCTATACAAGGCTGCTGCGCGATTCCATTCCCTTGCCGGAAGTCAGCGATGGCTGGCTCAAGGAGTCCTGATCATGCCCGCCTATATTGTCGATTACGTCCGCACGCCGATCGGGCGCTATGGTGGCGTATTGTCCTCGGTGCGCACTGACGATCTTGCCGCACTTCCAATCCGTAGTCTTCTCGCCCGTCATCAGGGAATCGCAATATCGCGCGTATGGCCGCCTTGCTTTCGGGTCTACCCGAGACCGTGCCCGGTCTGACGGTGAACCGGCTCTGTGCCTCGGGATTGGATGCGGTCATCGCCGCGGCGCGCCAGGTGAAGGCGGGTGAAGCCGATCTCGTCATTGCCGGTGGCGTCGAATCCATGTCGCGAGCGCCCTTTGTCGTGCCCAAGGCGGAGACCGCTTTTGCCCGCTCGCCGGAAATCTATGACACGACTATTGGCTGGCGCTTCGTCAATCCACTGATGAAGGCGCAATATGGCATCGAGTCCATGCCCGAGACGGCGGAGAATGTCGCCGCTGAGTATCAGATTTCCCGCGCCGATCAGGATTGTTACGCGGCGCAGAGCCAGGCCCGCGCCGTCAAGGCGCAAGAGAGCGGGCGCTTTGCCGAAGAGATCATCGCTGTACCGATTCCGCAGAAGAAAGGCGAAGTCCTATCGGTCGCAACTGACGAACATCCCCGCGCCGGCACCACGATCGAAAAGCTGGCGAAATTGCCCACACCTTTCCGCAAGAACGG
>VAZZ01000421.1:0-1994 GCA_005884715.1 Alphaproteobacteria bacterium
GAGAGCGCCACCGACATCTTTTCAATCGGCAATGCGAGGCCGCTCGACCAGGCGCTGCAGCACGCGACGACCGACATGTTCAACTGGCTAACAAGCGACTACGGCCTGAACCCCAAGGCCGCGAGCCACCTTATGGGCCAGGTCGTCCGCTACGACGTGGGCAACGTTTACGACCCAGCCTACACCATGGTCTGCCGCATGCCCTCATTAGCGCAGCCGGTGCGGTCCTTTTTGATTTGACGCGACTACGCCGCCCGTCTCCCAGCCAAACTCAGATCCATCCAAAGTCAAATTATGGCCATCCATCACAGGCATTCAGCATTGTGAAGTAGCAAGCACCTTGGACAGGTATCCTAGTTGGGTTCCACGGAGTTGGCGGCGCGGGTGGGGAGAGAAAGTGCGCAGCGCGGCCTCGTTGGCCGAATGCCATCCGACCGTTATCAAGCGTTTCAGGCTGAAGACCATCTACAAGTGCGGAGTGCCTCAGCCTTACCGCCCAGAGGCCCTGCGGCACGACCCCGCCTTGAAGGAATATTACGATTCGACCTGAGCACTGGTCTTCGTTGCCATCTGCTTCGTCGCCAACTACAATCGCACCAGGCTCAGGTGCCTTGGCTGCAATCCTCGTCAATCTTGCGGGACACAACCCTTTCGCCAAGTTGAACGGCCCGGAAGAGACATTACAAGAAGGCTTTCCGCGTGCTCTGCTCTGGCGCACACTCATCCGTCCCAACGATTAAAAGGGGAGAACAAACATGATCGTCTATCCCGATCTCGAACTCCGCAAGGGACGTCTCGTAAACTTGTTGGATGGCAAGATGGAAAATCCCATCGTGTACGATTTAGATCCCGTCAAATGCGCCAAGGACCTCGTCGCTGAAGGCGCCGAATGGCTGCATGTCGTCGATATCGACGCGGTTTTCAACGAGGGCGAAAACACGGACATCATCAAGGAGATTATCCGCAAGGTCGGATGCAAGGTGCAGGTGGGCGGTGCCATCCGTAATATGGAAAAGGTGCATATGTGGATGGGCGCGGGTGCGAGCCGCGTAGTCATCGCTACGGCGGCGGTGAAATATCCGCATTTCGTAAAAGCCGCAGCCACCGCCTATCCGGAAGGCGTCGTGGTCAGTATCGATGCCAAGAGCCACAGGGTCGTAGTCGAGGGCTGGACGGAAACAACCAAGTTCACGCCGGTTGAATTCGCCCGCCAGTTTGAGAATGCGGGCCTTGCCGCCCTCATCTACACTGACATCGACTACGCCTATGGCTTCGCGGAGAGCAGCTTCTCGCACACCACCGACCTTGCTAAGAACGTGAAGATTCCGGTCATTGCCAGCGGCCTTGTTAAGTCGATCGACGATATCTCGACGCTCTCCTATCTGGCCGGCATTTCGGGCGTTATCACCAGCCGCGCGTTGTTTGGCGGCAAGTTCACCTTCAAGGAGGCCAATGCCATCGCCAGCCAGCGCGAGCCGATAGCGCCTTTTATCTGAAAAGGTGCCGCGTAGATCGGGGCCGATGCGCCCATCGGTCCTCAATCTGCTGCGTCTATCTCCTCATCTCTACAATTCATCGGCTGATAGCGCGCCTGCCATTGCACCCCTGAGGTGATTTCAAAGACTGCCTTCGTTCCGACGGAGGAGGTGCTTGACCACGGGTCCTACCTCGCAGGCGGCGCCGATCGTGGGAAAGCTACAAGGCAGAAATGCCCTTGGCCGAGACCGGGCCCAGCCGTTCGCAGAGGATGTTGTTCTGACGACCGCATCATTGTCTTACGTGCGTCTCCCAGCCAGGCGTTTGCCGGTTCGCCTTGAAGCTGCACTGTTTTGTCTCACATTGTTGAGGTGCAGGCTTTCTCACGACATTTCCGAGGCTTAGGAAAATCATTTGGTAGTTGGTTCGAGTCCCTTTCGGACCACCACTTTACCCCTTTGTAGCGCCACAACACCTCAAGCCAGTGAAGTCATGAGGAACTGGATTGTGCGTGACCA
>VAZZ01000421.1:2222-3383 GCA_005884715.1 Alphaproteobacteria bacterium
ATTTTGTAGCGGCATGGTTTATGGCTGTTCCTCCGAGGCCAAACCCGACCGCCCCGATGCTTTTGCTGCTCCTATCATCCGATTTCAACCAAAGCAAAGCCGTCTGAGTGTCGGCGACCATGTCCGGCCACGTGGTCATCCCGACAACTTCAAGTGCAGGGCCGGCCTCGCTCGGTGTTCCTCCGAAGCGAGAAGCGTAGTCGGGCGCAAGCGCAACAAACCCCTCAAGCGCCAAGCGCCGGGCGACGTCCTCGATGTGCGGCGTGGCCTAAGCCTGACCATTCAACATACTTGATCCAATCATCGCCATTGGCGGGACCGAATTGTTGGATTGCAATGAACCACGGCGTCATGGCTGATCAATAGCACGCCCCATTGGTTGTCCGAAACGAGCCCGGATCAACGTCTCACAAAACTCTTCTCTTCTCCCGCATGCGGCAGGGCTGTCCGGAGAAAATTGCTACAATCGGCTGGACCTTCTGCAAATTTCCCCCTCTCCCGTTGCGAAGCAATGGGAGAGGGTGGCCGAAGGCCGGGTGAGGGCTCTTTCTGTCTGCCTGCACTCCGGCGAGGAAGATTTTTGCAGCAAAATGAATCCGACGTATTGATTGAGCTTGAACAAAGAGCCCTCACCCGCCCTATCGGGCACCCTCTCCCATCCTGGCGGACGGGAGAGGGGGAAAATTTGGGGGAAAATTTGGAAGTCATGAGTCTCGTTGACGAGATTCAACGCGTATCGTTCTTCTACAGGCAGACACTCGTTACCCTGCCGGTTCTCGTCGATTGCGCCCAACTTGCCTCGATTGCTCGATCTGACGTTAGGGATTGCTCAAGCAATATTTGATTAATCTGCCGCCCTGGCAAGCCAAGGACGGCGGAGAATTTCATGGCCAATGCAGCGGGTGTGGCGGTCGCCGACCTACCCTGGATCCGGAATGCCCGGTTCGATCTGGGCTTCATCTTAGGCCTCCTCGCGGTTGCCGCCGTCACCGGCTCAACCGTCATCATGGTGCCCGGGATGTTCTGGCCCGTGCTGACCTTCGATCTGTGGTTTCTTGGCTACCACCATGTGATCTCGACCTATACCCGCATCTGTTTCGACAAGAAGAGTTTCAGCGAGAACGGCGCGCTGGTCTATGTGCTCTTGCCGGCGGTCGCCGC
>VAZZ01000418.1:0-1190 GCA_005884715.1 Alphaproteobacteria bacterium
ACTCGACGGTCGACTCGCGCAGTGGATGCGCATGGTAGTCGATAAGGAGTCTCATCTCGTCCGAGGGGGCATCCTCAGTTGGCGTGGCGTTGTTCCAGAAGAGGTGATACTGGCCATCAGGCAGCTGGTTCGATGCGTGCTCGCTGATGCGGATCTCGTGCAGATGGGGCAGGCGCTCTTCCGTAGGTAGCTTATGCGCGTAGAAGTCGAGAACCGCCTTGGCGATGCCGCCGATGATGGCGCTCTTTTCCCCTTTGCCGCCGCCGAAGCCGACAAGCGAGATGAGCCGGTTCTTCGGCGTCGACAGCGAGATCGGATCGGCCGACACGTCGGCATGCACCGCGATATCGGCAGCACGGAAGGTGCCGGGACTTGTACCCTCGGGAATATGACGCTTCGATCGGTTTTCCCATGTGACGCAGCGCAGATGCCGTGCCACGTCGTCGCGCGTGAGCGTACGATTTGCCAGCACGAGCAGGCTGATGCAGCGTGTCGCATCGCCAGCGACATTGCCGCGCGCTGCCTGCTCGCGCGGCGCGATCACCGCCGGAAAGCCCAGTGCGGCCCAGAGGATGCGGACACGCACGGCTGGTCCTGCCTGCTGCTCGATCCACGTCTCTTCGATCGCATCCGATTCGTACGCTGCCTCGCCGATCACAGGGATAATGCGGGCATTGGGGTACTCGCTCTCTCCGTCCTCCGGGTAATCCGGCGTGGCGTCCGGTCCGGAGTATCTTGGACGTAACACCACGGTGTGGGGCGGCACACGTCCGCTCTCATCCAGCCACCTTCGCGCAAAAGGCCGCGCGCGTCTGTGGGGAAAGGCGCCAGCTTCTATGACCGATCCATAGTATCCCGGCTGGAGACTCTCGGCGGCGACGCCTTGGGCGGCCAGCATCGGTTCCGCCAGGAGGTTGTCTGAGGCGAGGACCGCAACATGTCCCACATCTCCGCTCCCCGGCACGGCGCGCAGCATCCAGTCGCCGCGCCTAAGCGTGGTTTCGGGCCGCTCGGACGGCTTAGCCAGAATGTCCAGCACGTCGCGCGCGCCATGCGTCAAGGGCCGGTCGGATAAGAGAGTCTTGAAAAGCTCGGCAGGCGACAAGCCAGCGGAAACAGGGCTGCCAAGTTCACGCAACAAGCGCTGGAGAAAATGGGTTTCCGATTGGCGGCTTCCACCTTGAGTGCTC
>VAZZ01000418.1:1342-3226 GCA_005884715.1 Alphaproteobacteria bacterium
ATCACCGTAACGAAGCGCAACGCTCTAGCCGGATCGTCGCCGCGGTCCACGCGCACGATGGCGCAGTCGTGACTGAAGCGGTCATTGCCATAGCCGATCTTGGACGAGATCGAGCTGAACGCTCGTGGCGGCACGGCGCCAGTGAAAGCGGACTGGATGTAGCTACCGATGCCAATGGCGCCCTGCATGATACTGATCATGTCAATACTCGAATATCCATCGATGAGCTTTCCCTGGGCGATCAGCGTAAGCAGCCGGGCGACCTGGCACGCGGTTCCAGCGAAGTTCGTCACGGGGCGCTTCTGCAGCACCGCCCATCGTGGCGTCAAAGGCTGGCCTGCCCGGCCTCCGGGAAGCCAGTCATGGCCGAGGTAATCGCCTGAAATCCACAGTCCGTTCCTTGAGGTCTTGTCGAAGAAGCCGCCGGAGCCAAGCACACCATTGATGTAGGGAAAACCCAGTGCCAGTATGCATTTACTGGCGGCGCTGTTGTTGGACCAACGCAACATCAGCCGCATCCAGTCACGGAACTTGCCCTTCGGCGCGCCGAATTCACCGATAGCGTCGAGTTCGGCGTCGGTAAGAGGCGGACTGCGCTCGCTCAAGTGCACATCGCCGTTCGGTGTTATCTGGAAGATGTCCGCCAAGCGGGGAAAGCCGCTCGGCAGAGGCGGCGGAAAGGCCGCATCAAGCCTGGGTCCCCATGCTTTCTTTAACTCGGCAAAAATCCGGTTCTGCCATCCTGGTATATTGGTCGGCAGCCCAGCCTTGATCAGCGTCTTTGCCTCGATCTCGACCCGGTGCATGAGCTCATAGGCGGCATACATGGGATAAATCTTGGCCAGGCTCCCCACATACAGCATGTCGTTGTGGTTATGTCCACGATAGGAAGGGCTCGCAGGCTTTCCGGTCAAATCGACGAGCGCGCCGCAAAGATGAGCGACATCGGGATCAGTCGAGGCAGCATCGGCGCAAGCGTTGAACGAAGCATTGCCAAGGTTGAGCGCCAAGGGATAGGGCGCAGGAAATGGATCGATGACCGTTGCCGGTCCGGGCTGCTTCGCAGCGGCTGGCAATCCAGGCGGCCATTCGGCGGCTGGAGACTCAGTGAATTCTGAGTCTCCGATTGCTTCGGCTGCGGACTGCTTCGCGGCGGCCGGCACACGGATACCGAAAACCCAATCCGACAGATGCATCGCCTGGGCTGTCCGGACAGTGGCGTTTCGCTGCGTCTGATAGGCCGCTACCGGAATGGCTTTGCGGACGAAGATGTCTCCACCTTTCAGCGCCTGCTTGAGAAAGCCTGTGGCGCCGCCGGTCCCTGCCGCCATCGCCATGCGCGTGAGAGCCATGCGGGTCGCGAGCGGCAGGCTGTCGAAATCTCCTCCCAGTTCGGCGGCTATTTCACGCAGGCGAACCTCGCGGAATTTGAGGTAGACCGCTGTCGCGAGCACCGCATCGGGACCGGAGTCGAACAAGATGGTCTTGACCATTCTGCGATCCTTCTTTGCATCGTTAAGGTGCTCAAAAGGCTTTTGTTTCTTGTCCCATTTGACCTTGGAATAGGCAGGGACCCTGGCCTGTATCGCGGCGCGCGCTTCGAAAAAATCGTCGGCTCCGATGTGATAGGAAGAAACTTTCTCGCTCGCGAGGTAGCTTTGCGGCCTGCGGGTTTCGGCCATCATGATCGTCACCAACAGGCCGGGATTGAGGTCAACCTCTCTGGCCGCGTTTTCGACCAGCGTCTTTAATCTTTTCCCGCTCTTTCCCCTGAAGAACCGTCGGTGATGATCAGTGACTTCATCGCCCGAAACGACGAGATCCGTATTCACAGCGGATGCCTCAATGGCTCTCCAGACCTCGCCATCCCGGATGCTCGACCAT
>VAZZ01000419.1 GCA_005884715.1 Alphaproteobacteria bacterium
TCATTGCGCAGCTGACGTTGCGTGCTGCCATTTCCGGGCGGCCCCCTAGTGCTATTTGCTTAAGCACCTCAGAATTACGATATTGGGCCTTATGGACGAACCAAACGACATCATTGCGGATGAGAACGAAGAGGCCGTGCGGGAAGGCCCCGGTCCGCATGTGATCCGTGCCCATTTGAAGACGCTGCCCAACCGGCCCGGCGTCTACCGCATGTTCGACACCAAGGGCGATGTCCTCTATGTCGGCAAGGCGCGCAGCCTGAAGAATCGGGTGGCGAGTTATATCCGGCTCGGCGGCCACACCAACCGGATCGCGGCGATGATTTCACTCACCGCGACGATGGAATTCGTCACGACGGAGACGGAAGCCGAGGCGTTGCTGCTCGAAGCCAATCTGATCAAGAAATTGCGGCCACGCTTCAATGTCTCGTTGCGCGATGACAAATCTTTCCCCTATATCCTGCTGCGCAAGGATCATCCGATCGCCCAGATCGTCAAGCACCGCGGGGCGCGCTCGCACAAAGGCAGCTATTTCGGACCCTTCGCCTCTGCAGGCGCCGTCAAGCGCACCATCAACGCGCTGCAGAAGGCCTTCCTTTTGCGCTCCTGCGCCGACAGCGTTTATGAGAACCGTACAAGACCGTGCCTCCTCTACCAGATCAAGCGCTGCTCAGCGCCCTGCACCGGCGTCATCGAGCCGGACAATTACAATGAGCTGGTGAAGGAGGCGGAGGCCTTCCTTAACGGCAAGAGCAAGACGGTGAAGGCCGATCTCGCCAGACTGATGGAAGAGGCTTCCGAGAAGCTCGATTTCGAGAGTGCGGCGCGCTACCGCGACCGGATCCAGGCGATGAGCTTCGTCACCTCTGAACAGGGTATCCATCCGCAAGGGATCGAGGAGGCCGATGTCTTCGGCCTGGCGCAAGAGGGCGGGCAGACCTGCATTCAGGTGTTCTTCTTCCGCGCCGGCCAGAACTGGGGCAACCGGCCCTATTTTCCGCGCGCCGACAAGTCGCTGCCGGTGGGGGAAGTGCTGGGCTCGTTCCTGGCGCAATTCTATGATGACAAGCCTATTCCACCCCTGATCCTTCTCTCGCATGACATCGAAGAGAAGGCGCTTCTCGAAGAGGCGCTGGCGACGCATGCCGGACACAGGGTCGAGATCGCCATGCCGCAACGCGGAGAGAAAAAGGCGCTGATCGAGCATGCGGTCACCAATGCGCGCGAAGCCATGGGCCGCAAGCTCGCCGAATCCTCCTCGCAGGCCAAATTGCTTGCTGGCGTGGCGCGGGTCTTCGGCCTAGCGGAGCCGCCGCGGCGTATTGAAGTCTATGACAACTCGCATATCCAGGGCGCCCAGGCGGTGGGCGCCATGATCGTTGCGGGAGCGGAAGGCTTCCTCAAATCGCAATACCGCAAGTTCAACATCCGCACCGAAGATCTCACGCCTGGCGATGATTTCGGCATGATGCGGGAGGTGCTCACCCGCCGCTTCGCCAGACTTCTCAAGGAACATGGTGAACGCGAGCCCGCCAACGAGACCAATCCCGACCTGCCGCAGGCCTGGCCCGATCTCGTCCTCATCGATGGCGGACAGGGCCAGCTCAATGCGGCGCGTAGCGTCCTCGCCGATCTCGGCATTGCCGATCTCTGCATCGCAGGCGTCGCAAAGGGACCAGACCGGGATGCCGGCCGGGAGCATTTCTATGTGCCGGAGAGACTGTCTTTCATGATCGAGGGGCGAGACCCGGTGCTTTACTATATCCAGCGGCTGAGGGACGAGGCCCATCGCTTCGCCATCGGTAGCCATCGGGCCAAAAGGGCGAGGGCCATCAGCCTCAACCCGCTCGATGAGATCGCCGGCATTGGCCCGACTCGCAAAAAAGCCTTATTACAGGCCTTTGGATCGGCCAAGGTGGTGGCGCGGGCCAGTCTTGCAGATCTGGCAAAGGTTGAGGGAGTGAATTACGCTCTAGCCCAGGCTATCTATGATCACTTCCATGAGGGCGCTCGATGAGCGATGCCGCAACAAAATTGGGTCCGAAGGAAAGCCAGCGTCATGCGTTGAGCCTTCCCAATATGCTTACCTATGGCCGGCTCCTCGCCGTGCCTTTGGTCGCGGGGCTCATTCTGTGGGGCGGCGATGCGGCGCGCTGGACGGCGGTGGCGTTGTTCATTGGTGCCGCCATTACCGATTTCTTCGACGGCTATCTGGCCAGGCGCTGGGGCCAGCAATCAGCCCTTGGCCGGATGCTCGACCCGATCGCCGACAAGGTGCTGGTAGCGGCCGTGCTGCTGGTCCTCGCCGCCGACCGGACGATCGAGGATGCCCATCTATGGGCGGCGGTGATCATCTTGTCGCGTGAGGTGCTGGTGTCGGGCCTGCGCGAGTTCCTGGCGGAATTGCGCGTCTCGGTGCCGGTGACCAAGGTCGCCAAGTGCAAGACCACGGTGCAACTGATCGCCATCGGCTTCCTCATCGCCGGACCCGCGGGCGACAAGGTTGTCCCCTATGTCAGCGAATTCGGCCTGTTCTGCCTGTGGATTGCCGCGGCGCTCACCCTCTATACCGGCTATGATTATTTCCGCGCCGGCATCGGCCATGTGATGGACGACAAGTGACGAAGCTCCTCTATTTCGCCCGCATGCGTCAGATCATCGGCAAGGGGGAGGAAGACCTCGCCATTCCGGGCGACGTCAAGACTATTAGCATGCTGATCGATTTCCTGAAGAGGCGCGATGAAACCTATGCCTCGGCCTTCGCTGATCCGCGCATCATCCGCGCCGCCATCGACCAGGCGCATGCGCCGCTCGATGCGCCGATTTCGGGCGCCCGCGAGATCGCCTTCTTCCCGCCGGTCACGGGGGGATAGGGCCGGCAGCTGCCGGAGCTCAACCTCGGATTCGCCAAATTGTGCGATCGCGAAGCGGGTGTTTTTCCTCGTCGGGAACCAGTGACCGGGCTTGCCAGGCGACTGGGAACCTGTCTGGCGCGCCGTAGTTTTTCGAATCAGGAGGTCGTCATGGCAACAGCAACCAAGAAGCGGTGGTCGCAGAATGTGACCAAGAAAAGCAACGCTCTCGATCTCGATGAGGGCGTGTTCACCTGGAAGAACCCGAAGCGTATCGCCACTTCACTGAAGCGATCGGCTGAACACAGCAAGAGGCGCAAAGCGGGCGCGTTCCAGTCAGCGATGTCGATGCTGAACTTTTACGTCAACCGAGGCGGCAAGGACCTGCCTAAGACACAGAAGGCAGTGCTAGAGCGCGCCAAGGACGAACTGCGGGCCCAGTTCGGCCACGAACGCAAGCAGGACTGAGTTCAGGCTGCCTTCAGATCCTTGGTGCTGCGCAGCGTAATGCCGTTGAGGAAACATCCGGCGTCGGCGTGTGCGCGGCAAGATGAACTGCGCGCACAGTTCGGTCGCGCGCAAGCATGATTGATTTTTACGCCACTTTTCCCGCCTGGCCTGGCAAAACAGGCCCTGAAGCAGATCTCGCGATGAATCGTAAAATTTGAATCTTTCAATTAGCCGGTAATTCAATCCGGGATGCGAACATTTCCGCGGCGATATGTCGGGGGCGTGTAATGTTTCACTTCAAATTGTTGGCCTTTGCTTCGTGCCTTGCCATGGTGGCAATTGGCCCGTCGATAGCCTCACCATATGATGACTGTCGAAATGGCAACGCGTTTTTGGACCCCGACAAACAATTCGCTGCCTGCGACGGAGCCATGCAGGCCGCATCAGAAGTGAAGCAGAAAGCCTTTCTCCGTTTCAAGCGAGCCGAGTCGCTTTATTGGATGAACCAGTTTGGCCTGGCGCTGGATGACGTCAATCTTGCCATCGATGCCGACCCGCAACTTGTCCCGGCCTATATCAGGCGCGCCTGGATATACATCATGTTTCGGCAGTGGGAGGATGCTAACCGCGATATCGTGGAAGTGCTCGCTCGAGAGCCACGGAATGCAGAGGCGATATTTGCGCTCAGTTATGTGTACACAAGCACCGAGCCCAGTTCCGAAAGAGCATTTGAAGCTCTACGGCAGGCCGTGGAGATCGATCCCAATTTTCATCTCGCTCGGCTTGACCTTGCTTACAAGAATTACTATCGCGGTGATCTTGAAGCGATGCTGAAGGAGTTCGGCACGATTCTCGCACATGATGAAGCGGAACTCGACAAAGTCGCTTTCCGTTCCACTTATGGAAATCGGGAGGCCTATCCCTTCAGCGCGTTTGTTCGCTATCAACGGGGAATGTTCCTGATGTTTGCGCACCGAGATGATGAGGCGCTTGCGGACTTCGATTGGCTGATCTCGCGCTACCCTAAAATTGCCTTGGCCTTTGTCTTTCGCGGGCAAGTCCTGCGGCACAAGAACAACGATATTGACGCACTCAAGGATTATAGCCGCGCCGTCGAACTTGACCCGCAAAACGCAGATGCGAGACGGGGGAAGGGCTGGACGCTTTTGGGTATGAAGAAATTTGATGAAGCTATGGTCGAAGCCGACTGGATGGCTGGCCCAGTCTCGCCGATTCGCGGGGAAGGTTATCAATTGCGTGCGGCGATTTCCAAAGTACGGGGTGATAGTGAACAGGCTCTGCTGGATTTAGAAGAGGCGTTTCGCAACGATCCTGAACTATTGTCGCAGATGCAACAAAGGCTTGCCGAGCTTGGCTATATTTCTCCCCAATCAGGTGCTGTTTATAGCGAAGAGATCCGCAACGGCGTGAGAGCCTGCATCGCCGATCCGGAGTGCTAAAGCATGCGCGGACGGATTGTATTTCTCGGTCTCATTTTTGTCGTGGGCTTGCTCGCTTCCGGCAGCCGTTCTCACGCCAGCGACCTGGAGCAGTGCGAGCTGACAACTGCGGATCAGCAACAGCGTTATGGAGCCTGCGATCGGGTTCAGCGCAATTCGTCATCTTCGCCGCGGGATCGCGCCCGCGCGCTATTTCAACTGGGGCGTCTCATGCAAATGAAGCCGGAGGGATTCTATCAAGCCGCGAGTGCATGGGATGCGGCTATTGCCGCCGATCCAACTTATGTGGCAGCAGGCTATGACGCGATCAAGCTATTGCAGCCGGCACTGGCGGCCAATACAGGTGACACCGAGCTTCTCGTCATGATCGGGCGAGCCTATGCGAGCGTCGGTTTGCCCGAGCGGGCATTGGATTCCTTCAATGAAGCCCTGAAGGTGGATCCGAATCATGTGAGGGCTTTATTCGAATCGGGACAAGTCTTTGAAATGGCGGGTGATTTTTCGAAGGCCGCCGAGGCCTACAGGCGGGCTGGAGAGAATTACGATCCTTCCTTTGTTTCCGAAGGCGGAATCGGCATTGAACATCCCTATCTTGCGGCGGCACGCAGTTACGACCATCTCGGTGAAACCGGTAAGGCTCTTGCTCTGATAACAAATGTCATCGATCATTTTCCCTCGCTTTCTGCCCGGCCATATGTTTTCGAACAGCGCGCTTCCTACAACGAAACGCTGGGGCTCATTGACGAAGCCATTGCGGACCTGACGTCGGCTTTGCGCTATGCTTTGCCCGAACTGCGCATGCCTCTCCTGTTCAAGCGGGCGCTCCTCTATCAAAAAGGCGGAAAGCGTCAGGAAGCGGAGAGAGATTTCAGCAGTGCGCTAGGGAATGGTGATCGTAGAACCATTCTGCGCATGCAAGTGTATCTGCGCAACCATGGATACAATGAGGTCAAGATAAACGGCCTCGCCGACCCGGATCTGATGAAATTGATCTCGGTCTGTCTTGCGACTACGGAATGTGGTGCCGGCCTCGGAAGGCCGATTTAGGTCGAACGCAGGGAAGAAAACGGCTTACGCCGCTTTCTTCTTCGGCTGCACTTCGTTGAGGTAATCCGAACGCAAGGTGCGGGTCAGATCACCAACGGTGAACTTATAGGGACCGATCTCGCCGACCGGCGTCACTTCGGCGGCGGTGCCGACGATGAAGCACTGGTCGAAGCCTTTAAGCTCTTCCGGCATGATGGCGCGCTCGACTACCTTGATCTGGCGTTTCTGCGCCAGGCTCATGACGGTGCGCCGCGTGATGCCGTCAAGGAAGCAGTCGGGGGTGGGCGTATGGAGCTCGCCATTCTTGACGAAAAAGATGTTGGCGCCGGTGCATTCAGCGACGCGGCCGCGCCAGTCATACATCAGCGCATCGGCATAGCCCTTGCGCTCGGCAATATGCTTGGAGATCGTGCAGATCATATAAAGGCCAGTGGCCTTCGCTTTCGCCGGTGCCGTCATCGGATCGGGGCGGCGATATTCCGCGATATCGAGGCGAATGCCCTTGTCGAGCTGAGTCGGATCGAAATAAGCGGGCCATTGCCAGATGGCGATGGCAACATTGATCTTGTTGTTCTGGGCGGCGACGCCCATCATCTCGGAGCCGCGCCAGGCGATCGGGCGGACATAGGCGTCGGTGAAGCCTTGTTTCTTCAAGGTCTCGCGGCAAGCGGCGTCGATCTCGGCCACCGTATAGGGGATTTTCATGTCGAGCATCTCGGCTGAGTCGAAGAGGCGCTGGGTATGTTCGGTCAGCTTGAAGATTTCGCCGCCGTAGGCGCGCTCGCCCTCAAAAACGGCGCTGGCATAATGCAGGCCATGGGTCAGGACGTGAACCTTGGCATCCTTCCACGGCACGAATTCGCCATTCATCCAAATGACGCCCTCGCGCTGGTCAAAAGGAACGATCGACATGACTATTCTCCCAATTTATCCGGCTGCATCGCATTTTTGCACGCAGTGGCGGTTCGGCCTATATGTCATCACGGCTGTCAGAATATTCGGCCGCAATGGCGCAATAAGGTTTCTTGCGGACCCCGTCTCTTGTAACAAACTTTGGAAAATACGTCAATATGGCTGACATAATTTCTGATCGCGCTGTGAATGATGAGGAAATCGTCAGCCTGATCGAGCTCCTATTCTTCGCCTATCGCGATTTCACTTCCGATCCCGATGCGATTCTGGCCGAATGGGCCTTCGGTCGTGCCCATCACAGGGTTGTGCATTTTGTCGGCCGCAAACCCGGGATGACGGTGGCGCAGCTGCTCGGCATTCTCGGCATCACCAAGCAGTCGCTAGGCCGTGTGCTCCGGGATCTGATCGAAAAGAACCTGGTCTATCAGCGCCCAGGCGATCTCGATCGGCGCCAGAGGCTCCTTTTCCTCACCAGTGAAGGCGAGGCCCTGCGGCTCAAGCTGATGGCACCGCAAGCCGAGCGCATCATTCGCGCGCTCGGCGAAGCGGGTGCTGAGGCTGAACCCGCCTATCGCGACGTCCTTTTTCATCTGATCAGTCCGGAGAATCGCGCAAGCGTCAGCGACTGGCTCAAGAGCCGTACCTCGAAGGTCAAGGAATGACGGAGGAAAGGCCGCATATACTGGTCATCGACGATGATCGCCGCATCCGCGAGCTCTTACAATCATATCTCGCGGAAAACGGCTTTCGGGTGAGCGTCGCACGGACTGCGGCTGAGGCGCGTGACAAGATGCGCGGCCTCACCTTCGACCTCCTTATCCTCGATGTGATGATGCCGGGCGAAAGCGGAACCGCGCTGGCGCAATCCTTGCGCTCCGTCCAGGAGCGCATCCCGATCCTCATGCTGTCGGCCTTGTCGGAAATCGAGGACCGGATCAACGGCCTGATGGCGGGCAGCGATGATTATCTGCCGAAGCCGTTCGAGCCCCGGGAACTGCTGCTGCGCGTCCAGAACCTGCTGCGCCGCTCCGCCCCGCCGGTCGATCAGCGTGTCGATGTCAGGTTCGGCGACTGCCTGTTCAATATTCCGCGCGGCGAATTGCGGCGGAATGGTGAAGTGGTCAAGCTGACTACGCGCGAGCGCGAATTGCTGCGGCTGTTCATCCAGAATGCCGGACGGCCGATAACGCGAGCCGAACTTTCGCCTGACGGTGCTGAAGACAATGCGCGCACCGTCGATGTCCAGATCAATCGCCTGCGCCAGAAGATTGAGGAGGATCCGTCAAACCCGATTTATCTGCAAACCGTGCGCGGGGCGGGCTATACTCTGCATGTCGATTGAGGGAGCCTCAAGATGAGCGCCGTCACCGAGAGCCAGGGAAAAATCGATCATACGCTGTGGTGGCGGTTCAACCGGCTGCTCGAGCGTTATCTGCCGGCCGGCCTTTATCAGCGCTCGCTGCTTATCGTTGTGGTGCCGATCGTGCTCCTGCAGAGCATCATGGTCGGCATCGTCCTCGACCGGCACTGGGACAATGTGACCAAGGTGCTGGCGCGCTCGCTGGCGCGGGATATCTCATTGGTCATCGAGCTCTATGACAAGTCGGCGAAAACACCCGTAACGATCGACGAGCTTGAGAAGATGGCGACCCAGCGCCTGCGTCTGCGCCTCTCCATCGAGCATAACGCCTCCTTGCCGCCCCCGCTGCCGGTGCCCTGGCTGTCGATCGTCGATGCCCGCCTCAGCCGCTATCTCGACAATGAGGCGGGCCGGCCATTCTGGATCGATAGCTCGAGCAATCCCGGTTATGTCGAAATCCGCGTCGAGGCGGAGAAGGGCACAGTCTTCCGCTTCCTTGTCAATGATGAAAGGGCTTACGCGGCAAACACCAATTCACTGCTGTTCTGGATGTTCATTTCCTCGGTAATCCTGCTGTCGATCGCCATCATCTTCCTGCGCAAGCAGATCAAGCCGATCCTCGAACTGGCGCATGCGGCGCGAAGCTTTGGTCTCGGCCATGACGTCAGTCATTTCGTCCCGCGCGGTGCGACGGAAGTGCGCCAGGCCGCACAGGCCTTCCTAAACATGAAGGAGCGCATCGAGCGTCATGTCGAACAACGCACCGCGATGCTGGCAGGCGTCAGCCATGACTTGCGCACCATTCTCACCCGCTTCAAGCTTGAGCTGGCATTCCTCGGTGATGATGCGAAGGTAAAGGCCCTCAAGGGCGATATCGAGGAAATGCAGACGATGCTCGACGCCTATATGAATTTCGCGCGCGGTGCCGGCGGCGAAAAGGCGGAGACTTCAGATATCGCGCGGATGATCGAAGGGGCGGTTAAGACCGGCGCCCGGCCGAATTCGCAGGTGACAATCGATGTGGCGCCGAACATGATCGCCAAGGTCAAGCCTAATGCCTTCCGCCGCCTCATCCTTAATCTCATCGCCAATGCGGCGCGCTTCGGCGAAACGATCGCGATCAAGGCAAAATCGAAAGGCAGCCGGCTGGTGATCACGGTCGATGACAATGGGCCCGGCATTCCAGCCAATATGCGTGAAGATGTCTTCCGGCCGTTCTTCCGGCTCGATGAGGCGCGCAATCAGGATGAGACGGGAACCGGGCTGGGGCTTTCCATCGCGCGCGATATCGCTCGTGCCCATGGCGGCGACATCAAGCTCTACGATAGTCCGCTCGGCGGCCTCAGAGCGGTGGTAGAGATTCCGGTTTAAAGGGACTAGAGCAAATCCCGCCAAAGTTGAAGACTTTGGCGATAAGGATTTGCTCCAACATATTGATTTGGCGCGAATCCTTTTTCGGCGAGGTGATTCCACCTCGCCGGGAAGCGCGCTAAGCGCCCTTGCGCTGGATCATCACCTTGCCATCGAAGGCGAAGACCAGTTCGCCATTCTGATTGAATCCTTCGCTGTGCTTTGTGGCGAGGCCCCAGCGCGGTCTCGACGCCATTTCGCGCTTGGCAATGATCTCCATCCAGTAGGTGACGGTATCTCCCGGATAGACGGGCTTGATCCATTTGAGATTAGTGATGCCGGGGGAGGGGCCGTGTTCGGGCAGGACTTCCCCGTGCGAGAGGCGCTGCCTGCGCGCCTCATCATCCGCCTCGACATAGCAGCGCATCCAGGCTGACGCGGTGTGCCAGCCCGATGCGGTGAGGCGGCCGAAATGACTTTCCGCGGCCGCCGCATCATCGACGTGGAAAGCCTGGGGATCATAGGAACGGGCGAAGCGCAGCACCGCCTCGCGTGTGAAATGATAGGAGCCGAGCTTCCATTTCTGCCCGACGCGCGCTTCATCGTAATAGAGTCCCATCATGGCTGGCGCACCTTGATGAGATTGACGCCTGTCATATCGATCTTGGTTTCACCGGTGGCGGACCGGGCTTCCCATTTCATGGTGACGAGTCCCATTTCCGGCCGGCTCTTGGACTTGCGCTTAGCGAGTACAGTCATCCGTCCCAAAAGCGTCTCACCGGCATAGACCGGCTTCAACCATCTCACTTCATCGAGACCGGGAGAACCCATGCCGGCGGTGCGGCCCAGATAACCATCCACCATCAGGCGCATGACAATGCCGCAAGTATGCCAGCCGGAGGCAGAGAGCCCGCCAAGCACCGAGGCCTTGGCCCGGTCATCATCGAGATGGAAGAACTGCGGATCGAATTCGCGGGCAAAGGATTTTATTTCTTCTGCCGTCACCGCATAGGTGCCAAGATCGCGGCTTTCTCCAACGCTGAAATCTTCAAAATGGAGAAGATCGGACATGAAAGCGCGCCCTAATTGGCGAAGCGAAAATGCAGGACGTCTCCGTCTTGCACAATGTAGTCCTTGCCTTCAAGCCTGAGCTTGCCGGCATCGCGGGCACCAGCTTCGCCATTGAGGCCGACATAGTCGTCATAGGCGATGGTTTCGGACCGGATGAAGCCCTTCTCGAAATCTGTGTGAATGACCCCGGCCGCCTGCGGCGCCCTGGTCCCCTTGGTGATGGTCCAGGCGCGGGCTTCCTTGGGACCGACGGTGAAATAGGTCACGAGATGGAGCAACTTATAACCGGCACGTATTACGCGGTTGAGGCCCGGCTCGGCGAGGCCGATCGTGTCGAGATAGTCCTTCTGTTCGGCAGCGGGCAGGACCGCGATCTCGCTTTCGATCTTGGCCGATACCACCACCGCCTCGGCTTGCTCTTCTCTCGCGCGGCTTATCACCTTGGCGGAATATTCATTGCCCTTGTCGGCGGAGGCTTCCTCGACATTGCAGACATAAAGCACCGGCTTCGAACTCAGGAGGCCCAGCATGCGGAAGGTCTTTTCCTCCTCCGGCTTGCGCTCGACCAGGCGAGCGGGTTTGCCTTCCTGCAGCAGCGCCAGCGAACGCTGGACGAGATCGAACTGCTCCTTGGCTTCCTTGTCGGCACCGCGCAGGCGCTTTTCCAGAGTGCTCGCCCGCTTTTCCAGGCTGTCGAGATCGGCCAACATCAATTCTGTCTCGATCGTCTCGATATCGCGGATCGGATCGATACCGCCTTCGACATGGGTGACATCGCCATCCTCGAAACAGCGCACCACATGGGCGATGGCATCGACTTCGCGGATATTGGCGAGGAACTGGTTGCCGAGTCCTTCGCCCTTGGAGGCGCCGCGCACCAGGCCCGCAATATCGACGAAAGTGAGCCGAGTCGGGATGATCTGGGCGCTCTTGCCTATCGCCGCCAACCGGTCGAGGCGCGGATCGGGAACCCCTACGTCACCGACATTGGGCTCGATGGTGCAGAAGGGATAGTTCGCCGCCTGGGCCGCCGCCGTCTGGCTTAGGGCGTTGAACAAAGTCGATTTGCCGACATTCGGCAGGCCGACAATGCCGCATTTGAAACCCATTATTCTGTCTCCTTCTTCCCCGGCTTCTCCGGCTCGGGGTTGAGTGCCAGATGCACCCTGTTCTGGAATGTCACGAAGTGGCGCGCCGCGAGAAGCGCCGCATTGTCGGCGACCGCTTCGATGAGCGGATCGAGCCACTCTTTGTCGGCCTTGCTGAAATCGCCCAGCACATGGACACGCGCCGTGCCCTTCGCCTCGAGCTTGCCGACGCCGAGCCGCACGCGGTGATAGTCGTTGCCGATATGGGCATCAATCGAGCGGATGCCGTTATTGCCGGCGCTGCCGCCGCCGGTCTTGACCCTGACCTTGGCCGGCGGCAGATCGATTTCATCATGCAGCACGACGACATCATCGGGCGTCAGATTGTAGAAGCGCAGAGCCTCGCCGACTGAGCGGCCCGATTCATTCATATAAGTCTGTGGCTTGAGGGCGAGGGTGCGTTCGCCTCCGAGCGTGCCTTCCGCCGTTTCACCCTGGAAACGCTTGCGCCACGCACCGAAACCATGGCGGCGGACTATGGAGTCCACCGCCATGAAACCGATATTGTGCCGGTTATTGGCATATTTGGGCCCAGGATTGCCGAGCCCGACCAGAAGAAGCATTGAGCCCTCCTATATCCTGCTCGGCAAGCAGGAAGAGCAGGGTTACTTCTTCTTGTCGCCGGCCTTGGCGGCGGGAGCGGGGGCGGCCTTGGCGCCCGCAGCCGGAGCAGCGGCCTTGGTATCCTTGCCTGCAGTGGGTGCTGCACCAGGTGCCGTCGGCGGCGCTTTCTGAGCCGTCGCCGGAACTTCTGCCGCCGGCGCTTCGGCGGCCGCGGCTGCAGCGGCTGCTGCTTCCTCCTCGGCTTCCTTGAGACCGGCAGCAGACGCGATGGTCGCGATGGTGAAGTCGCGCTCGCGGATGGCCGGCGTTACATTCTCCGGCAGCTTGACCGCCGAGGCGTGGATCGACTGGCCGATCTCGAGGCCGGTCAGGTCGATCAGGATTTCGTCTGGAATGAAATCGGCCGGGCAATAGAGATCGATCTCGTGACGCACGATGTTGAGCACGCCACCCTTCTTGAGGCCGGGCGAGGCCTCATGATTCTTGAAGTGCACCGGGACTTCGACATGGATGCGGGCGTTCTTGCCAAGACGCAGGAAATCCACATGGCTGATGAAGTCGCGCACCGGCTCGAACTGGACGTCGAGCGGAATGGCGCGCACCACCGTACCATCGACTTCGAGATCGACTAGGGTCGACATGAAGCGGCCGGCATTCACATGCGGTTGCAACTCGTTATAGACGAAGGAGATATTTTGGGGCTCCTTCTTATCGCCGTAAACGACGCCAGGGATGAGACCTTGGCGACGAACTGCACGGGCGGCCCCCTTGCCAGCCCCGCCACGCGCCGTGGCCTTAAGCTTGATGATTTTGGACATTCTCAACTCCAATATGAGGGAAAAGGCTGAGCCATATGGCCCTGCCCATGCGCGGACCTTCCTCCAGGGGTGACCGGCGTCCGCGCGCGGGCGGATATACAGATTTCACCTCCGGGACGCAACCCTGAGCGGCTAAAATTGACGTTCTCGTCGAATTTTCGCCGCCAGGCGGTATTTCCGATTATTTCCGTTTCTTCACTGGATTGCGGCAAGCTCGCTTGGAGGCGATTCGACGACATGCGGGGCGCCACGGATCTTGAACGATCCGCCAGCTGCAGGCATTCGGCCTTGACCAGAATGGGATAGCCGGCCGGCGAAGTGACCCGGTCGAGCTCGATCAAGGGGGATGGGCGCAAATATTCTGCGAGGAGCCGACGGGCGTGGGAGAAATGGTCGGCGAGGATGTCGAGAAAACTGCCATGCGGCCGCGCCCTTTCAGTCGAAGAGGCTCGACACCGATTCCTCGCGCGAGGTGCGCCCGATCGCTTCGCCGATCAGGGGCGCGATGGAAAGGACCCTGATATTGCGGGCGACCTTTACCGCCTCGGTCGGCTGGATCGAATCGGTGATCACCAGCGACTTGAGCTTCGATGAGGTGACGCGCGCCACCGCACCGCCCGACAGCACGCCGTGGGTGATATAGGCCGTGACGTCCTTCGCACCTTGCGCCAGGAGTGCGTCGGCGGCATTGCACAAAGTGCCACCGGAGTCGACGATGTCGTCGATCAGAATGCAGGAATGACCTTTGACGTCGCCAATGATGTTCATGACTTCCGACTCGCCCGGCCGGTCGCGGCGTTTGTCGACAATAGCCAAGGGCGTA
>VAZZ01000423.1 GCA_005884715.1 Alphaproteobacteria bacterium
CAATCTAATAGAAGAGCACAGGATTCCGGCGTTGCAAAATTGCTTGTATATCTTCAGGGACACGGGAGGCGGGTGATTCGGCGCCCAGATCACGATCACCTCGGACCGAATCGGTCAGAAGTGATAAATGTGATCGGAATCTTAGGTTTAGCGCGTGATAGGGGTGGGAACCGGTTGCCCACTTTTCCTGATCAGGCGCTGGCGTTAGTTGGGCATGCGTCACAGGCGGGTTAGGCTCGGGACGCGCGGTCCCAAAAAGGATATTCTGGATCGTCATGCGCGGAGACGATGCTTCTATATGCACGGCTTTCCCTTTGTGGACGATCAGGCTCGGCGCATTGATCATGATCGTTGGCGCGGGCTCAGTGCCGGCGGCTGCCCAGGATTTCCTGGTAAGCCAGATCGCCATCAATTTTGCCAACGACCCGCTGATCTTCTCCGGCATGTTTGCCGCTATGGCCGTATTCTTCTGGGCCTATTTCGTCATTCGCAAACTTACCCGGGAAGAACAGGCGGCCGAGAAGCGTGCCCGTGAGCTGGAAGCCGCACTCAACGAGAGCGAGGCGATACTCACGGCAGAGCCGACGATCCTCGTCATTTGGCACGGAAGGGACGGACAACCCACCCGGATCGCCGGCGATATGAAGGGCGTTGTCAAGATTCCCGCCGACAAGGCAGCGCTTCTCGATTTGCCTTCCTGGCTCGATCCCGAATCGGCTGAAGCGCTCAACCAGGCGGTGAGCGTCATGCGTGATCAGGGCGCGCCCTTCAATATCGGAATCCGCACTGCCGAAGGCGAACTCCTCGAAGCCGATGGGCGCACAGCGGGCGGCTTCACCACTTTGCGCCTCAGGCCCCTGGCGGGTGAACGGCGCCAGGTTACTGAATTCGCCTACGATGCGCGCCGTCTCGGCAAGCAGGTGGAGCGCCTCAGCGCCGTGCTCGATGCCGCTCCCTTTCCGATCTGGCTCAAGGATATGTCGGGCGAGACGATCTGGGTCAATGACAACTATATCAAGGCGGTCGAGGCGAAGGATGTTGATGCCGTCATCACCGGCAAGATCGAGATCGTCGATGATACGAAGATCGAAGTACCGCAAGGCGGCAAGGCGACGAGCCTCAGGGGCCGCACACATGCGGTGATCGCAGGCACCAAATGCGCGCTTGATGTCCATGAGATCAAGCTGGCCGATGGCTCCGCCCGCTTCGCCATCGACGTCACGGCGATCGAGAATGCGCGCAAGGAACTGCGCCGCCATATCCAGGCCCATGCCAGCACGCTGGACAAGCTCGACACCGCGATTGCGATCTTCGGCCCCGATCAGAGGCTGCGTTTTCACAATTCGGCCTATGCCGAATTGTGGGGGCTCGATCCCGACTGGCTGGCACTTGGGCCCAGCGACGGCGAGATTCTCGATCGCTTGCGTGAATTGCGCCGCCTGCCCGAACAGGCCAATTTCCGTGACTGGAAGGCCAAGCAGCTGCAGGCCTATGCCACGCTCGAAACGCGCGAGAGCTGGTGGTACCTGCCCGATGGCCGGTCGTTGCGCGTGATATGCGAGCAGCATCCCTTCGGCGGCACCACCTATCTCTATGAGAATGTCACCAAGGAGATCCAGCTCGAGAGCCGCTACAATGAATTGATCGGCGTGCAGCGCGAGACCCTCGACAACCTGCATGAGGGCGTGGCGCTGTTCGGCACCGATGGGCGCCTCAAGCTTCATAATCCGGCCTTTGCCAGATTCTGGGCGCTCGACCCGATCTTCCTCGACCGCCAGCCGCATATCGACCCGGTCATCGACGAATGCCGCAAATTGCTCGCCGACGACATCGTATGGGATGAGCTCAAATATGGGATGACCAGCCTCGATACCGGCCGCAAACCGCTGAAGGGCCGCCTCAATCGGCCCGATGGGCTGGCGCTCGAATATGCCTTCGTTCCGCTGCCTGACGGCAACATGCTTCTGACCTATGTCGACGTCACCGATTCATCGCGTATCGAGAATGCGTTGCGAGAACGCGCCGAGGCGCTCGAAGCGGCTGACCGGCTCAAGACCGGCTTCATGTCGAACGTCTCCTATGAATTGCGCACGCCGCTCACCAACATACTGGGCTTTGCCGAAAGCCTGTCGCTCGGCATCGCCGGCGAGCTCAAGCCCAAACAGCAGGAATATCTCCGCGACATCCAGGATTCATCGCAAGACCTCCTCGTCATCATCGACGCCATTCTCGATCTGACGACGATCGATGCCGGTGCCATGGAATTGAAACTGGTCGAGATCGATGTCGTCGGCATCATGCAGGAATCGGGCGAGGCGCTGGGCCAGTGGATAACCAAGCGCGATCTCACCCTCAATATCGAAGTCGCCGAGGATGCGTCGCGCTTTGTCGGCGATTCCAAGCGCGTGCTGCAGATCCTGCATAATCTGCTTGCCAATGCCATCGGCTTCTCCTCCGAAGGCGGCATCATCCGCATGGGGGCGGCCCGTGACGGCGATGATATCCAGCTCTGGGTCGCCGATACCGGGCGCGGCATCGATCCCGAATTCCAGAAGCGGGTCTTCGACCGCTTCCAGTCGAAACCCATGCCGGGCGGCCATAGGGGTCCTGGCCTTGGCCTTGCCATCGTCAAGAGTTTCGTGGAATTACATGGCGGGCGTGTCACCCTGCGTTCGCAGGTCAATAAGGGCACGACCGTCATTTGCCGCTTCCCGATGCGTGGCCCCCATGCGCAGGACCGCGGCTCCCTTCAGGAGCACCGTCGCGGCTCGGTTGCGGCGTAATCAGTTCGGACAGCATGGCCTCATTGCAAAGACACCTGAAAGATACCGAAGCGACTGAAGCCCTGGGCGCCGAACTGGCGTTGATGGCCAAGCCCGCAAGCGTCATTTGCCTCCATGGCGATCTTGGCGCCGGCAAGACGACTCTGGCGAGGAGCTTCATCCAGGCTTTGGCGGGCGAGGAGATCGAGGTTCCCTCGCCGACTTACACCTTGGTGCAGACCTATGACACGGCGCGTCTTTCGGTCGCCCATGTCGATCTCTATCGCCTGACATTGCCTGCGGAACTCGACGAACTGGGCCTTGATGACCTTCTGGCGACCCATCAGGTGATCGTGGAGTGGCCGGAGCGGCTGGCCAGGGCTCTGCCGGCCGACCGGCTCGATGTGAGGTTGGTGACTGAGGACAAGGCGCGCATTGCGCAGCTCACCGGCCACGGGGCCTGGTCACTCGCTTTGAAGCGGCTCTCCGCCATCGCCGATTTCCTGAAAGATACGGACTGGGCCAAGGCCAAGCGGCTGTTCCTTGAAGGCGATGCCTCCTTTCGCCGCTATGAGCGCCTTGTGATGGGATCGAAGACCGCCGTCCTCATGGATATGGCGGAACGGCCGGACGGTCCAGCCGTCAAGAACGGCAAGCCCTATAGCGCCATCGCCCATCTGGCAGAGAACAT
>VAZZ01000422.1 GCA_005884715.1 Alphaproteobacteria bacterium
TCCCTGCCCCGATATTGCTGCGTGCCCCCACACTCGCATCGCCGATATAGGTCAGGTGATTGACCTTCGCCCCCTCGCCGATCTTGGCTTTCTTGATCTCGACATAATTGCCGATATGGGCGTTCCGGCCGATCTCGGCGCCGGGCCTAAGCCTCGCAAATGGGCCGACCCGCACGCCATCCGAAATCGCAGCCCCTTCGATATGCGAGAAAGCCAGGATTTCGACATTGTCGCTGATCTTCACATTGGGACCGAAGACCACATGGGGCTCGATGGTGACGTCCTTGCCGATCTCGGTATCGGCGCAAAAGAATACCGAAGCGGGATCGATCAGCGTCGCGCCATTGTCCATGGCACTCTGCCGGTAGCGCGCCTGCAGCAGGCTTTCGATGTGGGCGAGCTGGGCGCGCGTATTGACGCCATGCACTTCTGCTTCCGGGCACTCGGCGAGCGCCACCTGGCGGCCTTCGGCGACGGTGAGGCCGACGAGATCGGTCAGGTAATATTCGTGCTTGGCATTGTCATTGCCGATCTTCGGCAGGAGTTCCCAAAGGAGCTTCGCCGTGATGGCGATGAAGCCCGAATTGCACAGATCGATGCGCCGTTCATCGACCGTCGTGTCGAGCTCTTCACGGATGGCGATGAGCTTGCCGGCGCGGTTCTGGATGAGCCTTCCATAGCCGGTGGGATTGACGGCCCTGAAGCCTAAGACGGCGAGGGGGCTTTCCTCGCTCACCGCATCAGCCAGCGCCGCGATGGTTTCGGTGCGGATGAGCGGCACATCGCCATAAAGGACGAGCACCGTGCCCTCGAAACCTTTGAGGCCTTCCTTGGCGATGCCGACTGCATGGGCGGTGCTCTGGCGCTTCTCCTGGATGGCGATGACGGCGCCTGGTATCACCTGCTGCGCTTCCACTCCGACTTCCGGCATTTGGGGTCCGGAAATGATCACGGTGCGCTGGGGTTTGGCCTTGGCCGCCGAATGCAGCACATGGCTGAGCAATGTCCGTCCCGCCGCTTTGTGCAAAACCTTGGGGAGATCGGAGCGCATGCGCGTCCCCTTCCCCGCGGCAAGGATGACGACAGCGATGGGGACGGATCTGGGCATGGTCACTCCGAAACGGCCCGGCAAGTTAGGCGCCATGGCTGAACAGTTTCTTACAACAGAAGTCGTGCCCTTTTCCAAAGGCGGGATTGGGGCGTTAATGGCTTTCTATTGACCGGGGGTGCCCACGCAACTATGGTCCGCCCGCCATTGCTGTGGGCCCGTAGCTCAGTGGCAGAGCATCTGACTTTTAATCAGAGGGTCGATGGTTCGAATCCATCCGGGCTCACCAATGAAATCAGATAGTTAGGTGATTTTTCGCCGACCGCCAGTGCCGCACGATTGGCTTGGGCTAAACAGGCAGCTAACAAGAAGAAATAAGGCTGCCGAGGCATAACGGATGCCGACCTTTAAGGAGATCGTGGAAGTCAAAGACCGGCCATGGAATCGGGCGATGAAGGTCACGATCACGGCGCCAACGCTTGGGCGTCGACGTTCAGAGCCTTGCGCAAAGGGCTTGGCGCTCACCTACAAAGAAGATCGTTGAGGGACCGATAACCCATGAAGGTCGAGGCCTTCGGCCGTGGCTGACGAATGGGCGTTCAGGCGCTGGGAACTTTAGAAGTTCTGTTGGAGTTTCCTATGCGTTACTGGAAACTCAGCCCCAGGAGGGACCTTACCGTGATCAACTTCAAAACATTGGCCATCGCCGCCGCTGTTTTGAGCAGCGTCGTTTTCGCTATGCCAACCTCGAGCCAAGCCATGCCACAAGCTGCGCCGGTGAAGATCGATGCTGCAAGCAACGGCAACCTTGTCCAGGTCCACTACCGCCGCTATTGCCGGTACGGCCGCTGCTATGCCCGATATCATCGCTACCGTGAATACCAGCGGTCATATTACGACAGTTGTCCGCCCTATTATGGCTATTATCTGCCCCATTACGGCGCTGAACCCCAACTGGTTCTCCTTTTTTCTCACTGAAACTCAGACGCCCTGATCATCTGCTGGGTATATCCGAAGGGCAATGACACCCAAAACCACAAGAAGCCGTCTGACGAAGAAGCCCTGATGATCGTGAAGGCGATGGCGAAGATGTCGAAGCGAAAGATGTAAATTGGCAAGGGGCTTATTGCTGCGGTTTCAGTTTAACAAAAATCCGCGACACTGCTCCGCCGAGCGCTACGTAGTCCGCCAAGATGGTCGAACATTGCGGCAACGCCGCTTCCTTGGATTGCGCAGCGGTCTCGATCGCGTTTGCTACCACCTTTGTTGAGTTACCGAATGCCGCATAGAGCTCGCCCAATGATTTGGGTGCCTCCTTAACACCCAATATAAACGGGATTGCACTCAATAAAATTGCGCGATCCTCGCCGCTCAGTTCGTCCAGATCAATCGCTAGATCTTCTTCCGGTGGAAACTTGATCTGGAGCATGGCGTCACCTGAGTCGTTTAGAAGACGGGCGGATTCAACGAGTGCTTTTCGTCCCGCATCGCCCGCATCCACACCTGCGCTGCTTTCTTCCATTTCCTTGATTGCTGCGAAAGCCTTGCTCAGAGCATCGAGGGCAGCGACACTCGCTCTTCCCGCCCCAGAGTGGGAAATGCGTTCCAGGTTTCCCGTTCCGCGGGGACCCTTACCGCCGAGGATCGAACTCGGATGGGCTGCGGCTCATGATCGCGTCTATCAGGAGCCTGTAGGGATTGCTGTCCCAGACATCCGATTTGGAGTGCCTTGGCCTGCAATCGCTCTCGCCGATGTCATAAAGAATCCGCGGCGTCAGCTGCGATATGATTTCGTCACGTTTTCTTTCTTCCTTGCGAAACCGATGGGCCTCGCTCCAGCTCTTCAATGCCGAATACCAAGACCCAACGGGACTGCTCGTCTTAGCGTGGAAAGTGGTGAGATTTGTCAGATGCTTGTGCATGACAGTCTCCATTGCAAGACTTCGAAGAAAGTCTTCGAAATTGATGGATCATAAGTCCTGATTTCGGAGAGCGCTGTGCGCAAAGTCACAATTTCCTGGGC
>VAZZ01000056.1 GCA_005884715.1 Alphaproteobacteria bacterium
AACTCCTGTGGTTCGAGATAGGGTACCTGGTCTAGCGTTGCTGCCGGTCGCCGCCGGCAATGGTGATGACGGCGATGATGATGAGGCCGGTCATGATAAGGCGGATGCCGGCATTGGCACCAAAAATATTGAGCATGGTGTCGAGAAGATAGGTGAAAAGCGCCGCACCCCACACGCCTGGGACATTGGCGCGCCCGCCCGCCACCGATGTGCCGCCAATGACCACGACGGCAATAGAGGCGAGGAGAAAGCCCTCGCCCATATTGAGGGCGGCACCGCCCGAGAAACCGGACAACACGATACCACACAGACCGGCAAGCAGCGCGCTCAGCATATAGGTGGCAAAGCGCGCCAGATCGACATTCAGACCAGCGAAGCGGGCGGCGCGCGGATTCTGCCCGATGGCAAGCACGGTTCGGCCATAGGAGGTGCGCTTGAGGATGAGAGCGATGATGATGGACAGCGCCAGTACGAGGAAGGCCAGCAGCGGCACGCCCAGAAGGGTCGCGGTGGCGAAGTCCGCCAGCATCGGCGGCGGTTTGATGCGGATGCCGCGCCCATAGGAGATCGCCGTCGACAGTATGAGGAAGCTCGATGAGAGAGTGGCGATGATCGGCGGGATGCGCAGGAGCCGGATCAGCCCGTAATTGAAGAGCCCTACCAGGAAGCTCACGCCGAGGGCGGCGGCGATGCCGATCAGGAGCCTCGCATTGTCGGTATCCATGATCTTCATGGCGACGACGCCTGCGAGCGTGATCGTCGCCGGGATGGAGAGATCGACATTGCCGGGTCCGGTAGTGATCACCATCATCTGGCCGAGGCCGATGATGATGGTGAAGGTGGCGAAGGAGAGGGCGGCGGTCAGGATTTCTCCCGAGCCCTGGCCGCGGGTGAAGGCGATGGTCGCGAGCCATACCGCGATCATGGCGATGAAGGACCAGATCCAGGGTTGCTGGCGAAGCTTTGCCCAGGCTTCGCTCATCGCCGCGCCTCGCCGGTACTGATGATCGCCCGCAAGGCGAGGACGATGATGAGGATGGCGCCCTGCGCGCCGATCTGCCAGTCGGGTGAGATGCGCATGAAGATGAGGAATGAGCCGGCGAGCGCCAGCGTCAGGGCGCCGAGCACGGCACCGAAGGGCGAGACACGCCCGCCGACGAACTCGCCGCCGCCGAGGATGACGCCGGCAATCGCATAGAGAGTATAACGGTCGGCAATATGGGCATCGGCCGATGTGGTGAGGCCGATGAGGGAGAGGCCGGACAATACGCCGAAGACGCCGGCGAGCGCATACATGGCCATCTTGGTCTTGAGCTCCGACCAGCCGGCCCGCGCCATGGCGCGCGGATTGCCGCCGGTGCCGCGCATGATCACGCCATAGGCGGATGTCATGAGGCCGACATGGACCAGCGCCGCAATCGCGAGCGCCGCAACGATCGGAAATGGCACCACCGGCACTTGCAGCGACATGATCGCCTTCAACCAGTCGGATGCCTTGCCGCCGGGCGAGGGCAGGATGAGCACGGCGATGCCAAGCCACACGAAGGAAGCGCCGAGCGTCACCACGATCGAGGGCAGGTTGCGCAGATAGATGAGGGCCGCCATCGCGGCATAGAGGGCGATGCAGGCAACGAGCGCTGCGATGCCGAGAAGCGGGGTGTCATGGAGATAGGTGGCGCCGATACAGCCGATGAGGCCGACAAACGGGCCGATCGACAGATCGAGGTCGTTGACGGTGATGACGAACATCTGGGCTACCGTCGCCAGCGCGATCGGCACCGCATATTGCAGCATCAGATTGAGGCCGAAATAGCTCATCGTGCGCGGCTGCGCATAGAAGGTCGCGAAGAGCACGATGGCGAGCGAAAAGAGGGGCAGGAGCGCACGCAGCGTCTTGCGGTTCAAGACCAGAGCATCCATCAGGCGCTCTCCGCGAAGGAAGCATGGAGCACCTTGTCCTCGGTCAGCTCATCGGGACCTAGTTCGGCGACGATGGCGCCATCGCGGAAGATATAGGCTCGGTCGCAATGGCTGAGTTCGTCGATCTCCGTCGTGTACCAGATGAAACTGCGACCGCGCCCGGCTTCCTGGCGGATCATATCATAGACCTCGAGCTTGGTGCCCACATCGACGCCGCGCATTGGATCGTCCATCAGGACGATATCGGCTTTCGACCCTAGCGTCCGGGCGAACAGGGCTTTCTGCTGGTTGCCGCCCGAAAGAGTGAGGATGTTGTTGTTCATGTCCGGCGTGCGGATCTGGATGCGCTCTTTCCAGTCGCGCGCCATTTCCGCCTCGCGCTCGGCTGCTATGAGCGGCCCGCGTTTCAGGTCCTCGAGCGAGCTCACTGTGGTGTTTTCACCGATCGACCAGAGATTGAAGATGCCGTCGGATTGCCGGTCACCGGCAATGAAGGCGACTTTGCCTTCGACTCTGGTGAGTGCGCTGGATTTCCGGGCGCCATCGAAGATCTGGATCAGCATGCGGGTCTGGCCATGGCCGGCGAGGCCGGCGAGGCCGACGATCTCGCCCTTATGCACGACAAGATTGCCGGCCTTCGGCGCCGTTTGCGGGGTCGCTTCGACTGCGCGCGCCGCTGAAATCGCCGCTTTCCGGCTGCCGGCGGCGGGCGTGTTTTTCTTCTCGACGGTCGTGCCCATGGCCGCGACCAGCGAGTTGCGGGTGAATTGCCCGGCTCTCCTCTCGGCCACCACCTTGCCGTCCTTCATGACGGCGATACGGTCGCAATGATCGAGGACATCGGCGAGGAGATGCGAGATGAGGATCGTGCTCACTCCGCGCGCGACTTCCTGGCGCATGAAGGTGAGGAGCTGCTTTGCCGTCACCGCATCGAGTGATGATGTCGGTTCATCGAGTATGACGACCCGCAAGGGCTCGTCCGTGATGGTGAAGGCGCGGGCGATTTCGGCCATCTGGCGTTGGCCGATATTGAGATCGCCCGCTTCCTGATCGACATCGATGCCATGGCCCGGAAAAATCTCATCGAGCTTCTGGCGGATGAGGCCATGCGCCTTCGCTTTCCAGCCGAAACCCTTGAGGGCGCGATGCACGATCCGGACATTCTCGGCGATGGTGAGATTGGGACAGAGCGACAGCTCCTGGAACACGCAGCGTATGCCATGCGCCGAAGCGCCGGCGGCACTAAACGCTTGGCTCACATCCTCGCCGGCGATTTTGAGACTGCCCGAATCGGCCTTGAGCGTGCCGGCCAGCACATGCATGAGCGTGCTCTTGCCGGCGCCATTATGGCCCACAAGCCCCAAACACTCGCCCGGTTCGAGTATGAGATCGACGCCGCTGAGCGCCCGGACGGCGCCGAAACTCTTCGCTATCGCAGTGAGCTCGACGGCGGGCTTAGACACGTCCACCCCCAGAGTTCTCCTTCTCCCGCGCGGAGCGTGGGAGGCGCGCGATCAGGAAAAGTGGTCGCCGGTTTTCCGTCCGATCGCGCGCCAACCTTAAGTTTTCGATCACGTTTATCAGATCAGATCGCTGCGATCTGACCTGATCGCGATCTATGTGGCCGAAGGCCGGATGAGGGCTCTTTGCCAAGCGTGATCGATATATCAGACTCATTTCGCCAGCCCAAATCGGCATTGCAATCCATCGCTTCACATTGAGCTGATGACATTAAGGTAAGAGCCCTCACCCGCCCTTCGGGGCACCCTCTCCCATTGCTTTGCAACGGAAGAGGGAAACCTTGCAACCTACTTTCCGGCGACGACTTTCTCGGCATCTTCCTTCGAATATTCGACGTTGGCGACGCCGCCCTTTTCCGTCGTTTCGAGGCTCTTTTCGAGATCGGCCTGGTTGATCCGCAGGAACGGCACGACGAGATCCTTCGGCACTTGCTTGCCGTCGAGGACCATTTGCGCCACCCAGAAGGCGAGCGTCGAAACGCCGGGCGCGATCGAGACCGACATGGTCTCATAGCCATTGGCGTCCTTCTGCTCCTTCCACCAGGCAAGCTCGTCCTGCCGGTTGCCCATGATGATGAGGGGCGTCGGCCGGCCAGCTGCCTTGAAGGCCTGGGCGGCGCCATAGCCATCACCGCCCTGCGTCACCACCGCCTTCACTTCTGGCAGCGATGGCAGGATACCGGCGACCGCCTTCTGGGCCACTTCCTGCGCCCAGTCGCCGTGCACCGAGCCCACGACCTTGAACTGCGGATGCTTGGCGACCCCTTCTTCGATGCCCTTGTGGATTGCGTCATCGACGAACACGCCGGCAAGGCCTCTGATCTCGAGGAGATTGCCACCGTCCTTCATCTTGTCGGCCAGATAGTCGAGCTGGACCGCGCCCATCTTCTTGAAGTCGACGGCGATCCGCCAGGCGCAAGGTTCGGTCACGATGCCGTCGAAGGAGACGACGGTGATGCCGGCATCGCAGGCCTGCTTGACGACGCCATTCAAGGCATCGGGCGAGGCGGCATTGATGACGATCGCATTATAGCCCTGCAGGATCAGGTTCTGGATCTGGGCGGCCTGCTCCGTCACCTGGTTTTCCGAGGTGGTGAAGGGATCGGCTGCCGCGACGACGCCGTCGGCGACCGCCTGTTTCGTCACCTTGTCCCAGCTTTTCAGCATGGATTGCCGCCAGGAATTGCCGGCATAGTTGTTGGAGAGCGCGATCTTCTTGTCTTTGGTGTCGGCGGAAGCCGGCATGGCCGCGACAAGCGTGGCAAGCGCTGCGGTAATAAAAAGAGCGGTCTTCTTCATGGTTTGGAACTCCTCCCGTTGGATTTGATGTGACGGCATGGCGATCTTTTGGCCTCCGGCCGGTCGCCCAAGACGCTAACATGTTACCAAAGACAGGGGGCGGCGCAACCGCCTCCTTCAGCCTCTGGCCGGAATCTTTAATCCCTTGCGCTGGCGCGATTTAGGCTCGAGCGCCGCCGATTTGAGCTTGCCGCCCTGATCGATGGTCTTCTGGGTGCTCTGCAGGAGCCGGCGCACCGCGGCGCGGGCGAGGTCGGGCTTGCGCGCCCTTATTGCATCGAGAATGGCCTCGTGCTGCGGCAGCACTTTGAGCCGGTTGCGCAAATGAGCGACAGTCACCGAGAAGAGATTGGCGAGCAACGACTCGATGACACTGCCGAAGGGCGGAATGAATTCATTGCCGGACGCGTTGAGGATTGAGAGATGGAATTTCACGTCCGCCGCGTTCCACGCTGCTTCATCATCGACGCCGTCGGCCATGGCTTGATAGGCGGCCTCGATCTCGAGAAGCTGCTGCGGCGCGCGGTTGATGGCGGCAAGAGCCGCCGCTTCCGGCTCGATCATGAAGCGGATCTGCTGGACATCAAGTGCGAAGCTCTGGAAGTCGACCGTCGCGCAATACCAGCCGAGCACATCGCGATCGAGCAGGTTCCAGGAAGCGCGCGGTTCGACGCGCGAGCCGATCTTCGGGCGCGAGTGGATCAGTCCCTTGGCCGACAGCATCTTCACCGCCTCGCGCACCGCAGTGCGGCTGACCTTGTAGATCTGGCCGCATTCCGCCTCATTGGGGAGAAGCGCGCCCGGTCTATAATCGCCCCTGACGATGCGCTGGCCGAGGTCATGCGCCACTTTGTTATAGAGACTTTTGCGAAGCGAACCCTTATCCGGCTGCATCCGTTTCGTGCCGGCCATGATCCCGTCCTGTCTGTTGCCGCAAGCCCCAAAATGATGCGAACTTCAAAGCTAGCATAAAGCAGTTCAATCATCAGACAAATGACTTTATTCTGCTTCGGTAGGGTTTTGACATGACCGAGCCCATCGCCATGATTGCCGTCGATTGGGGCACGACGAACCGTCGCGCCTGGGCGCTGGGCGTTACGGGCAATGTGGTGGATGAGCGTGGCGATGGCGAAGGCCTCCTTTCCGTCAAGCCGGGCGGCTTCGCCAAATCCTTCGCCGATTTCGCTGCCCCCTGGCTTGCCGGCGAGCGCACCCTGTCGGTGCTGATGTGCGGCATGGTCGGCAGCAAGATGGGATGGGTCGAGGTTCCCTATATTGCCGCCCCCGCCGATCTGGCAAATCTCGGCCGCAAACTCCACCCCGTGCCTTTCGCGGGCAAAGCGCGGATCGCGATCGTACCGGGCGTGTCCTGCGAGCATAAAGGCGTCCCAGATGTAATGCGGGGCGAGGAGTGCCAGGTCCTTGCCGTCCTGGCTGAGCGCAAATTGAAGGAAGCCTGCCTGTTGCTGCCGGGAACCCATTCGAAATGGGTACAGGTGAGAAGGGGCCAGCTCGCTTCCTTCCGCACCTACATGACGGGTGAACTCTACAATGCGCTCACCTCGTCAGGCACATTGGCGCAACTCATGGAAAAGGGCGAGGCCGACGGCGATGCCTTCCTGAAGGGCGTTGAGCGCGCGCGCGAAGAAGGGGCCGGTGCGCTATCGCATCTCCTGTTCGGCGTGCGCACGCAGGGCCTGTTCGCCAGGCTGCCGCGCACCAGCCTCGCCTCCTATTTGTCTGGGCTTCTGATCGGCACCGAGATGAAGGATGCGCTCGCCTGGACGGGTGCTCGCCAGATCATCGCGGTCGGCTCACCCGGGCTTCTCGAAAATTACCGCCGTGCTGCCCAATCATTCGGGCTTGTCTTCGAGGCGCATGACAATAGCGCGCTGCTGCCGCCGGCGCTTTACATGATCGCGCGCGACGCCGGCCTCATGGCATGAGATCGGCCATCGCGGCCCGCGCAATGACAGCGCCTGGATATTGAATGACGCGGCTCGCCAGCGCATGCGCCCTGGTGACGCTCTCCGGTACGGATACACCAGAAATCCTGGCCGCGAGATAGCCGGCATTGAAACTGTCGCCGGCCCCCGTCGTGTCGCGGGGCTGGTCCATTTTTTCAAGCGTGATGGAGCCTTGCAGCGTATGGACCGGGCCGCCGCCGGTCTTGACCACGATCTCATCGGCACCCATGCGGGCGAGTTCATCGACCCAATCCTCAGGCTTCTGTGCTCGCGTGAAAATTGCATCGAGATCGTCGGATGAAGGAAGGACGTGGGTTGCGGCGGCCATCGCTTGCCTCACCCATGATGCCGCGACATTGCGGTCGCTCCACAGGCGCGAACGATAATTCGTATCGAAAGCGGCAATGCGGCCCGCCGATTTGAGACGATGCATAAGACCAATGAGGCGCTCACGGCCCTCTTCGCTCAAGATGGCGAGCGTGATGCCGCTGGTATAGATCGCGTCCGCGCTGCTCAATTGCTCGACAAGATCGGACTCCTCGAATAATTGCCGTGCCGGCGCTTCGCTGCGCCAATAGCTGAAGGAGCGCTCGCCCCGCTCATCGGTGTCGATGATATAGAGGCCTGGCCTGCGGTCCTTCACCCGAGCGATCAGGCTGCAATCGATGCCTTCGCTCGCGAAGCCCTTGATCATCCAGTCGCTCAGGGGATCATCGCCAAGCCGCGTCACATAGTGGATGCGCGCCGTCTCAGGCTTCAGCAGGCGGGCGAGATAGACGGCGGTATTGAGCGTGTCCCCGCCATAGCGCCGGTCATAGGACAGGGGACCTTGGGGTGAGCGGGCGAGTTCGATCATCGGCTCGCCAATCGAGGCTATGGTCAGGGCTGGGGTCATGTGGAATTCTTAGAACACTTCTAATCTATTGAACAACCTTGATATTTTGCCACAGGCGAGCAAAAGGCGATTGACAGGACCGGCTCCCATCGAATAACTGACTAAATCACTCGGAATTTGCCGCTTTCGGCAGCGGGCCCACGCCGGCTGCGGAGATACTCCATTGAGCCAAACATGCATCGAGCATTCACAAGGGGACTTACCATCATAAAACGGCATCTCTTGGCGCTCTGCGCCGGCACGGCCTTGACGCTGGCCTCGGTCATTTCGATCGCACGCGGCGAGGATGCGACGGCAGGAGCCGTTCTCAAGCATTATGGCGACATGGCCGAAGCGATGTATGGCGATGCCCATGCGGCCTCACTCGATCTCGGCAAAGCCATCGACGCCCTGATCGCCAACCCGACCAATGAGACGCTCGTCGCGGTGCGCAGGGCGTGGAAGGAAGCACGCCCATGGTACCAGCACAGCGAAGCCTATCGCTTCGGCAATGCCATCGTCGATGACTGGGAGGGCCGCGTGAATTCCTGGCCGCTCGATGAAGGTCTGATCGACTATACCGACAAGCAATCCTATGGCGAGACCTCGGACGAGAATCCGCTATATACCGCCAATGTGATCGCCAACACATCGATCCGTATCGGCAATGATGTGGTGGATGCGACCAGGATCGATGCCGAGCTGCTGAGGAAATTGCAGCAAGCGGGCGGCAATGAGGCCAATGTGGCGACTGGCTATCACGCCATCGAATTCCTGCTCTG
>VAZZ01000424.1 GCA_005884715.1 Alphaproteobacteria bacterium
AGGCCACCTGATTGTGGCAGGCGCGCTCAATCTGGGCGAGACTTATCTCCGTCGCCTCGACGCGCTGCACTACAACCAAACTTGCACAGGTGAGCAAGCCCGCGGTAACCATCCATTTTTTCATCGCCGTTGCCTCTCAAGTCAAAATCAAATCTAAAAGTTCGATACCCCTTCGCTCCAAGTGCGGGTCTCAAGAGATTGTCCTGTTCTGGAACGGCCGGGCGACCACCGAAGGTCTCGCGCAGGCACTATTCAAGCGGGATGCCAATCCGCGAACCGCCGCGGGCCGTGCCGGCGGATGGCAAAAAAAGCTTTAAAGGCCGGAAAGCGGAAGAGGACTCACCGCTGGTGCAGCCCGGTGCCGTAATCCACGGAGCGGTTGAGCAACCATCAACGGAAGAAAGACGCGCCCGGAGACAAGGTCACGCTCGAAGTCACGTTCAGCAACGATGGGAAACTCAAGGGCGAGGAAACCGCACTCTTCTTCCTGCGCGATCCGGTGGCGAGCGTGTCGCACCCGGTGCTCGAGCTCAAAGGTGTGAAGAAGCTCACGCTCGAGCCCGGACAGTCACAGACAATCCAGCTGATTTTGACGACAGAAGACATGACATTCCCCGGGCTGGATTTTGCGCCGAGGCTCGAGGCGGGCGTCATTGAACTCTTTGTTGGACCTTCGGCCAGACAAGAGACGCTTCTCAAGACGCAGATACGCGTGGTCGACTGAGGGCGCATATCTCGTCCCGACCCCACAACGGATCGGCGACTGAGCCGTCGAACCGGCCTTAATATTTGAAGATGAGCTACTTTTTGAGCGGTTTGCTCAGATTTTTCCGGGTAAATCGCTTTCATAACAATGTCTTAATGGTAAATTTGCTGCAGTGCAAAGCAGGGAATTTTTTTGGCGGGAGCAGGGAATTTATTGGCGGGAGCAGGGAATTTGCAACGGGTCTTTACGCAGCCCGCTGCAACCGTGGGAAGCCGACGCGCAGATAGTGCGCCAGTTCTGCCGCCTGCCTTGACAGGTTGCTTTTCGGCAGATGCAGGTTGATGGCGAACGGCGGCAGACCGCAGGGCGCCTTGTCGCCTTTCAGAATCTCGAGATCGGCCGGCACGGTCGAGACGAGCCAGGCGGTCACCGCCAGGTCGGCGCGCACCGTCGCCGTCGTCGCCTCGATATTGCCGTTCTCAAAAACCGTCCGCCAATCGCGGCCCGGGTCCTGCAGAGCGGCCAGCACGGCGGGCCGGAAAGCGCAGGTGTCGGCGACCATCGAGATCGGCAATGGCGTCTTCAGGTAAGCGCCGCCATTGCGGGCGCCGACCCAGACGAGGCGCTCGAGGCGCAGGCATTCACCGTCTGTCCTGCCGACCGGTTCCTCGACGACGATGAGATCGACTTCGCCAGAGGCGAGCGCCGACAGCAGATCGGGCGAAGCGGCACAAGTGAGCGAAATCTCGACTTGCGGATGAACCGCGGCGAAATCCTTGATCACGGGCGCGATGCACGGACCGACCAGATCATAGGGAAGGCCGAGGCGGACCTTGCCGGCAACGGCACCTTCCGTCATCTCCGCCCATATTTCGTCATTGAGGGACAGCAGAAGCCGGCTCCTGGCGAGCAATTGTTCGCCCGACCGCGTCAGCCGGAGACCGCGCCGATCACGCTCGAAAAGCCGGCTCTTCAGCATGTCCTCGAGCCGCTTGATCTGCTGGCTGACGGCTCCCTGAGTCAGATAGCGGGCATTGGCGGCGGCCGTCATGCTCGAATGATCCGCCACGGCGACGAATGTCCGCACGAGATCGATGTCGAGGTTGCGTGCCATATTGGCATTATGGATGATAATGTAAGCCATTACCATTATTCGTTTCTCTAATTTGCAAAGGCCCGCCATGCTTCGCCCATGGCGTTTGAGCATGTTCTCCCCCTTGTCCTGTTCGCCGCGGCCGCCACCATCACGCCCGGCGGCGCTACCGCGCTTGCAACGGCGTCCGGCGCGCATTTCGGATTTGGGCGCTCGGTTCCCCTGATGACGGGCATCGCAGCGGGGCTTGCCTCGATGGCGGCGGCCGCCGCCCTCGGGCTCGGCGGCATGCCTGGCGTAACGGCCGCAGCGGATCTCCGCAATTGGATAAGAACCTTGCCCGACCCCAGAGCTTCATCGGCGGCATTTGGCTCCTCTGGTACAATCCGAAAGGCTGGGCGATGACGAGCGGTGCGGCCGTATCCTTCGCCGCGCTTGCCGCCAGTCCGGCGGAGCTCGCGGTTCTGCTCGCGACGGTGTTCGGTGTCGCGGCGATCGTCTCGCTATCGCTGTGGTGCACTGCGGGCCAGGTGCTGGCGCGGCGGCTTACGGCCGATTGGCAATGGCGTGCGCTCAACATGCTGTTGGCTTTTCTTCTGGCGGCATCGATCATTCCCGTGTGGCTGCCCTAAGCGAATTAAGCTTCCATTAACCGTGCCAAATGGAATAGCGGTGTTTGGCGGTTCTGTTAACCCTAATGAAAAGCGCAAACTCATAGCATCCCGGCATTTGCTGAAGCGAGGCCGGCCAATGGCTTTGAAATCGATGCGTATCATGGTTGCCGCGCTGGGCATGGCTGCCGCATCAGGCAGCCTCGCCGCACAAGATAGAATCGAACCTGCAAGCTATCTGCCGAATGACGAATATCTGCCGCGTGTCGTGACAATCCGCGAAGACAGGGGAGGACGTGTCATCCTCTATGGCCTGCGCATGCGGGAATGGTTGGAGGAGGGCACACAGGTGCGCTTTGCAGGGAAGTGCCAATCGGCCTGTACGCTGTATCTCGGGCTCTCGCAGGAGCAAACCTGTATCAGCGATGGAGCCACTTTCGGCTTTCATTCTCCCTACGGGGTCTCGGGGCGCAAAGACAGGGTTGCCCAGGACTACATGATGCGCAATTACCCTGAATGGGTCAGGTTGTGGATCGACAGCAAAGGCGGTCTGACCCGCCAGATGAAGACGATGCCCTATGACTATGCCAGCATATTTCTGAAGCCATGCGACAATGATGTCGCAAAGGGGGAATCCGAATTGACGCGACTGCTGGCGAGGCACGAGCTGTTCGCCTTTTGAAGGGGTGAGGCGGCTGCTTTGTCGAAAATAGCTCCGAGTCGAAGTGCGGCGCACGCGACGATGCGCCATATGCCGCGAACTCCAGAGAATTTTCAATTGAGGGGGCGATTGTCAGGTGGTGTGCAACCGCCAGATCGCCGCGCGCCGTCGCAGTCGTCGCTTAGATATTGCCGTTCTCGATATTGAACCGCATAATGCCGAACATGGAGCGATGGATAGACCCCGCCTTCTGGCACGACCAGCAATATTTCGAGCACGGCCGTTTGAATGCCAAATGATCGCGGTCAGAG
>VAZZ01000064.1:2500-9928 GCA_005884715.1 Alphaproteobacteria bacterium
ATGGTTTCCCATGAACCGCTAGGACACACGCCGCCTGCGTTTCTCTTTCTTTCTTCTACGATTTCAAAGAGCGGGGAGGATTTTCACCCTCCTACATACTAGGGCAGACGCGAATGAGGACTGGACCCCTTTTTGGGCGGTACCAGCTTTATTCGCCAGCTGCATCAGGATGCGTCAAGGAGCGTAGCGCTGTCGAGCAGCGCGCGCCCCTTCAGTGACGGGGGTTATATGAGCGCCCGGGTTCGAGTGTCAAGCGCCTTGTCGTAAAATTTTTGCATATCCACAATTATGCCCATTCCACGTGGATTTTCGCATGAGAGCTTGACAATCCGCTTGCCCTATTGGGAGTACTTATTTTAGAAACCTATTGGTTTCTTTATATAAGAGAGGATCAGCGGGATGCAAGAACTCAACACCAGTGAAGACCGCATCCTGCGTTTCCTCAAATTCCGCGGAATACAAACCACCGCTGTCATCGCCCGCCATCTGAAGATGACCCTTCCGGGCGCCCGCAAGCATCTGGCCTCCCTTTTCCAGGCGAAACTGGTGAGTTTCAGCGACGAGTCCGGCAAGGTGGGCCGTCCCCGGCGCTCCTGGCAGCTGACGCCCCTAGCCGACAAGCGATTTCCCGACAGCCATGCTGAGGCGAGACGGAAGGCCGCTACCGCACCGCCCTCGCTGGCCTGCGCGATACGGCCAAGAAGGTGGCGAAGCTGGCCGAGTTGCGCAGCGAGGAGGGCTATATGGCCGACTGGCAGATCTTGTCCGATGGTTCCTGGATCCTAGCCGAAAATCACTGTCCGATCTGCATTGCGGCCCGCATCTGCCAGGGCTTTTGTCGCTCCGAACTCAGTGTGTTCCGCGCCGTTCTGGGGCCCGAGGTCACGGTCGAGCGCGTCGAGCATATTCTCGCTGGCGCCAGGCGCTGCGCCTATCGCATCGCCGCCAAATGACCGCCGATGCGGCACGGCCCGACTGGCGCGCTTTATGGCGATCGGGCGATCTCGGCCGCTTCTGCTTCGTCAGCCTCGGCATCTTCCTGCACGCCGCCAATGAGACAATGGGGGCGACGATCATGCCGGCAATGGTGCGAGACATTCACGGTGTAGAATTCGTCGGCTGGTCCTTCGCCGTTTATGAGATCGGCTCCATCGTCGCCGGCGCCGCCAGCGGCCGCCTGGTGTCGCTTGTCTCCTTGCGCGCCAATATGGTGATCGCCGGCTTGCTGTTCATGGCCGGCTGCATCGTTTGCGCACTGGCGCCCTCGATGCCGTGGTTCCTTTCAGGCCGCCTGCTCGAGGGTTTCGGCGGCGGCGGTCTCGTGGCGCTCGCTTTCGTTTCGGTCGAACGGCTCTTTCCGCGCATTATCTGGCCGCAGCTCTTCGCCATCATATCGGTGATCTGGGGGGTCGCCGCCTTCGCTGGTCCCCTTCTCGGCGCCTTTGCCGCCGAGGCCATATCCTGGCGCTGGGCATTTGGCGCTTCGGCCTTGGGCGGCCTCGCGATGGCGGTGGCGAGCTACATGGTCCTGCGCATGCGCGCCGCCAAAGAGATCGGCGCCCGAGCGGACGAAACGCGATCGTCTTTTCCCTATGAAGTGCTTCTCTGCCTCGCCGCGAGTGTCATCCTCATCGCCATGGCGGGTCTCGCCATCCAGCCCCTCAGGTCATCGCTCCTGCTGGTTGCCGGGCTCATCGGCATCGGCCTCGTTTTCGTGCTCGATGCGAGGAGGCCCGATTCGCGCCTTTTCCCGTCACGCCCCTTCGATTGGAGAACGCCCATCGGCACCGGCATGACGATGATCGCCGCCTTCTCCGTGGCGACGTGCTCGTTCGGCCTCTATGCACCTCTCATCCTTACCAATCTGCATGGCATCTCCCTTCTGACCTCGGGCTACATCATCGCGTCGGAATCGATTTCCTGGTCGGTCCTCTCGATCCTCATCGCCAATGCTCCGCCTCGGCATGAGAGGCTGATCATCACCTTGGGCGCCTTCATGATCGCGGGCGGCGTTGCAGGCTTTGCCTATGCCGTGCCAGCAGGTGCCGTTCCGCTGATTCTAGCCTGTGCGATCCTGCAAGGCGGCGGCTTTGGGATTGCCTGGCCGTTCGTCACCCGCATGATCGTCGCCGCGGCGCCAACTTCCGAACGCACCATCGCTTCCTCCGCCGTGCCGACCATGCAGCGTCTGGGTTATGCGGTGGGGGCTGCCATCGCCGGCATCATCGCCAATGCCGGCGGTTTCTCGCATGGCGTGAGCGCCGAAACCGCGGCCGGAGCCGCCTCCTGGCTTTTCGTCGCCTTTTTGCCGCTGGCTGCGATCGGCTGTTTCGCCGGTTGGAAGACCGCAAAAAGCATTTAACGCGGGTTCCGCCCTCTTCCTGCCATTTTTTGTCACCAGTTTTGCCATCATCGGGGCCCGCAGTGCGTGTTTTGGTTAACACTTCGGAAACCCTAACTTGTCACAATCTTTATCGGTAATCGTGCCTAAGCCCATGGCGTATTTGGTGTCTTCGAATTGGCATCATTAATGTCGGTTGACTCGGGTTGATCTGGAAGGCAAAAATCCATCTGTTGGTCCTTCGGGTGAGCAAATGGACCATCCAAGGCGCGATTAAGACTAGAATTTCACGCACCGATGCGGGTTCGGTGCAGAAGGCCACTTAGCCGGCGTTAGCGAACGGCACGATTAGGGGAAGCGGGTTTGATCGGGCGAGGCGGGAAAAATACCGGTAATCTGCCGGTCTCAGCGAACGGCGCCAGCCAGCCTGTGCATGTCGAGCAATTGGACAGCGATTTCGACAATCCTTTCGATTCAGAACCCTCCCACGCATCTCATTGGCTGCTGACGACCTGCATCGCCGGCGTCGCCGGAACCCTTGTCGTTGGCGCCGCCTTCTTGGGCTTTGTCGGCAGCAACGGCCATAGCAACGATGCATTCGCCTCGATCAGTTCGCGTGATACGACGGCGACGGTGCACGCCAATACCGCAAGCGGCGGTTTGCTCGAATCAGTGTCCCTCAAGCCTTTCGGCGAAGCTGACTCGGAAGCCGACGGCACCCCTGAGGTCAGCGGCGAATTGGTCATTCCCCAAAGAGGCTTGCCGGGCGAAGCCAATTATCCCGGCATCAATGCGGGTGATCTTCCTTATGGCGATGGCCGCACGGTGGTTCTCGATGCCGAACTCGCCGTCGCATCGGTCAATGCCGAGAACATCACGACGATCTCCAAGACGCCGCCGCCCGAACCGGTCGATGAAACGATCAGGCTGGCCAAGGGCAAAACCCTGGTCGATGAAATCGTAAGCCGCGGTGTCGCGCGCGAAGCGGCACAAGCCCTTGTCGCCTCGATCGAACCGATATTCCCGACGGTGCAATTCAAGGAAGGTAGCGAATTCGAGCTTACCCTCGAGCAACAGCAGGACTTCTACGGCCGCTATGTGATCTTCCCGGTGCGCCTCGCTTTCAAGCCGGGTCCGACCGAGAACATACTCGTCGAAGCCGATGAAGACGGCCATTTCATCGCCCGTATCGATGGCGAAAAGGAAGGTACCGCTTCGCGCTATGCGAATTACGATCACTTCCGCACCAAAGCGCGGGTCGGCTCCAGCCTCTACGCCACTGCCAAGGACTACAAGGTTCCCGACTACATCATCGCCGAATTGACCCGCGTCTTCTCCTATGACGTCGACTTCCAGCGCCAGGTCAAGGCATCCGACACATTCGAAGTTTTCTACGGCAATCCGCTGACCGGTTCGTCGACGAAGCGCAAGGTTCTGCACTGTGCCCAGCTCACCTTGGACGGCAAGACGAAGACCTATTATCGTTTCACCACCGCCGACGGCTCGACCGATTATTTCGATGAGAACGGGCGCTCAGCCACCAAGTCGCTGCTCAAGACGCCGGTCTCCGGCTTCAAGCTGACCTCGGGCTATGGCATGCGCCGGCATCCGCTCCTGGGTTATAACAAGATGCATACCGGCGTCGATTTCGGCGCGCCCAGCGGAACTCCTATCCGCGCCGCCGGCAATGCCAAGGTCGAGATCGCTGGCCGGCTCGGCTCTTACGGTATCGCCGTCAAGCTGCAGCACAGCGGCAAATATGAAACGCTTTATGCCCATATGAGCCGGCTTGCCGACGGCATTCGCGTCGGCGGGGCGGTCCGTCAGGGCCAGGTCATCGGTTATGTCGGAACAACCGGACGCTCTACCGGACCGCATCTGCATTACGAAGTGCGCATCAATGACCAGCCGGTCAACCCGATGCGCGTCAAGGCATCCGGCGGCCGTCAGCTCGCCGGCAATGATCTCAAGACCTTCCAGAACCTGAAGACCCGCATCATCGCCATGATGAAAGTGGCGCCCTCCGGCACTCGCGTGGCGCAAGCCGCCCAATAATAGTGCTGAGCACGGGATGGCCAGTTTAGACCACCCCTAGTGCGGACAATAAAATAGAGAGATTTAATCCGAATCTTCGCGAAAAGATTTCGCTGTTCAGCAATATCAAAGGGTTACCATTCCCAGCGGGGAATTTTCGCTCAATTATAATGGGAATAATCGGGATTTTCTGAAGCCGGGTGAGGCGTTGAGGTGCAACTCCCGTTCATTCTGATATTTCCCAACTCTCATGCGCGTGCACGCAATGTCAAGGCGAAGGGCAAGCCGCGCCGGGCCGGCCACATGCAACAACGGCCGGATGCGATATCCGGCCGTGCTGCTGTGGGAGTGAACCCGATGACTGCTAATTGGATCCCGATTCCCCATCACCCGCGGGCTTGGGCATAGGCGCCGGTTCAGGCGTCGTTGTCCCCGTCACTGCAGCGACTGGTGCTGTGACGACCCGCTTGATTCCGCTCATCGCCCTGCTGACGGCGCCCCTGACCCCGCCCACCGACTGTTTCTTTGCAGCCTTCTTCGCCGGCGCCGCCTTGCGCGCCTTCACTGACTTAGCCGCACGCGCTGTCTTCTTGACGGCACGCTTCTTCGCCGCTTTCTTCGCCGGCCGCTTGGCGGCCTTCTTGGATTTCTTCGCGGCCTTCTTCTTAACGACACGTCTAGCCATTTGACGTTTCCTTCTGATCAGCTGGGAACGATCATCTGTCCCAACGCTGTTTGATTATCTGTGTTCTAATGCACGATTCGGTCAAGCACCGATAAGCCAAACATTGCCACTTATGCGCAGCAGCGTCATGCCATTTTCGCTACGGCGCAACGACGAGCTGCCAAAGCAGACTCTGCACATGAAATTGAACGCGCGCAATGTCCTTGAAGAGACTGTTCGTTGAAAACAGCAAGGAAGCCGTCGCTTCGCCTGCCCGTCTCGGAACGCAAACGGGATGCCTTGCGGGCTGCCGGGCTTACGTTATATTTAGTTGAATACAATGAAGTCAGGCGACGAGGGAACCATGTCAGCCTTACGGAAAATCCTGCTCAGCCTCGCCATCCTCATCGGCCCCGCCGCTGCGGCCGCGGCCGAGCCGGTGAATGTCTTCGCCGCCGCCAGCCTCAAAAATGCGCTCGATGCTGTCTCGCAAGCCTGGAAGGACGAAGCCGGCAAGAAGACTAGAAACACCTATGCCGCCTCCTCCGCCCTCGCCAAGCAGATCGAGCAAGGGGCTCCCGCCGATGTCTTCATCTCGGCCGATCTCGAGTGGATGAACTATCTGGACGAGAAGAAGCTGATCAAGGCCGGCACTCGCACGGTCCTGCTCGGCAACACTCTCGTGCTCGTCGCCGCCAAGGGAACGAGCCTCAAGTTCGAACTCAAGCAGGGTGCCGATCTCGCCGGAGCTCTCGCCGACGGCAAGCTTGCGCTCGGCGATGTGAAGGGAGTACCGGCCGGCAAATATGCCAAGGCGGCGCGTTCGTCGCAAGGGGTGAAGCCAGGCTCGGCATCGTCTATGCGACGGACGCCAGGGCCGAGCCAAAGGTCGAAGTGGCCGGCGTATTTCCCGACGACTCGCATCCCCCCATCGTCTATCCTGCGGCGGTGATCTCATCCTCGCAGAATCCGGATTCGCAAGCCTTTGTCACCTATCTGTCCTCGCCCAAGGCCAAGGAAATCTTCACCGCACAGGGTTTCACCATCCTCAAGTGAGATTTTCAGATGATGGGCCTATCGGATGCGGACTGGACCGCCATTCTTCTGAGCCTCAGGGTGGCGAGTGTCGCCACGATCGTTTCTTTGCCGCTCGGCGTGGCGCTCGCTTATATCCTGGCGCGCTGCCGGTTTCCCGGCCGGACCCTGCTCGATGGGATCATTCATCTGCCCTTGGTCATGCCGCCGGTCGTCACCGGCTATCTGCTGCTTCTCTCTTTCGGCCGCAAGGGACCGATAGGCAGCTTCCTCGATCAATGCTGCGGCCTCGTTTTCTCCTTCCGTTGGACCGGTGCTGCCCTTGCCGCCGCCGTCATGGGCCTGCCGCTGATGGTGCGCGCCATCCGCCTCACCATCGAAGGCCTCGACCGCAGGCTCGAACAGGCCGCCGGCACGCTGGGGGCGCGGCCGCTGTTCGTTTTCGCCACCGTGACCTTGCCGCTCGCCGCCCCAGGCATCCTCGCCGGCAGCATACTGAGCTTCGCCAAGGCGCTGGGCGAGTTCGGCGCCACCATCACTTTCGTGTCCAATATCCCGGGCGAGACCCAGACCATCCCCTCGGCGATCTATTCCTTCACGCAAGTGCCGGGCGGCGATGCCAGTGCGCTCCGCCTGACGGCGGTCTCGATCGCCATTTCACTTGTGGCCCTGATCGCATCTGAAATCCTGGCGCGCCGCCTCAACCGCCAGGTTGCCGGCTTCTCATGATCGAGATCGATGTCGGCCTTGCCCGGCAGGGCTTCACGCTTGCCGTCGATTTCACCGCGGGCAGCGGCATCACCGCCTTGTTCGGCGAATCAGGTGCCGGCAAATCGACGCTGCTCAATCTCGTCGCCGGCCTCTTGAGGCCCGACCGCGGCCGGATCGCTGTCAACAGCATAGTTTTCACCGACATTGAGGCCGGTGTCTTCCTGCCACCGCACAAACGCCGCATCGGCTATGTGTTTCAGGATGCGCTCCTCTTCCCGCATCTCAATGTCCGGCAGAATCTTAGCTACGGGCGATGGTTCACCGGGCCAACCGAGGACGCCATAGCGCTCGATCAGAGGTCCTCTCTTCTCGGCATCGCGCATCTCCTCGACCGGCAGCCGCCGACTTTGTCGGGCGGCGAGCGCCAGCGCGTGGCCATCGGCCGCGCCCTCCTTGCTTCGCCCCGCATCCTCCTCATGGATGAACCGCTCGCCGCTCTCGATCTCAACCGCAAGCGCGAGATCATCCCCTATATCCAGAGGCTGCGCGATGAGCTCAAGCTCCCCATCCTCTATGTCTCGCATGCGATCGAGGAAGTGGCGCGGCTTGCCGACCGCGTCATCCTGATGGCGGACGGCAAGGT
>VAZZ01000064.1:9979-11594 GCA_005884715.1 Alphaproteobacteria bacterium
TACCAGCTGACGCAGGTCAGCCATCCGGCCCGGCGCATCACTCTGCCGGGACGGATCGTGGCAGCTGAGGAGGCGATCCGCATCGTCATCCGCGCCATCCACGTGACGCTCGCTCTGTAGAAGCCGCGCGAATTGAGTATCAGGACAGCTTTACAGGGCAAGGTCTCGGCTCTTTCGGAACCTATGGGCGCGGTCGTCATGGTCGAGATCACGCTCACGGGTGGCGAGATCCTGGCCGCCGCCGTGACCCGCAAGGCCGTGGATGAGCTCGGCCTCGGCGAGGGCGATCAGGTCTATTGCCTGATCAAGTCCGTCTCGATCGACGACCGGCTGATGGCTGCGCCATCGTGATCTGGCCGAGCACTTTGCCCAGCCGCTTGGCCAGGATCTGGGCGGAATCGGCCTCGATCGCGCGATAGGTGGCAATGACCGTCTGACCGAGTTCGGTGAGCTGAGCGCCGCCGCCATGGGCACCCCCCGTCACCGCGGCGATGACCGGCTCCTTGAACATATGGTTCATCTCATCGATCAGGAGCCAGGCGCGCCTGTAGGACATGTCCATCTCGCGCGCCGCCGCCGAGATCGATCCGGTCTGGGCCACGAGTTCGAGGAGATGGACCTTGCCGGGACCGATGCGCTGTTCAGGCCCGAATTCGATGCGCAGCGACGCCTTGGGATAAGCCATGCGGCATCATAGCGATTTCCTTCTCCCTGGGGGAGAAGGATGTCTGCGCGAAGCGCAGACAGGATGAGGGGGTACGGTCCTAACGATTACGACCGTACCCCTCACCCGTCCGCCTCCGGCGGCCGACCTCTCCCCATGGGAGAGGTAAATTTCAGTTCATATACCAGCCATGGCTCACCACGATCGACTGGCCGGTAAGCGCACTGGTCTCGAAGCCGGCCAGCATGAGGGCCACCTCGGCGACATCCTCGACCGTGGTGAACTGCTGATCGACCGTATTGCCGAGCATCACCTTCTTCACCACATCCTCTTCTGAGATCTTGAGATCGCGCGCCTGTTCGGGGATCTGCTTTTCGACCAGCGGTGTCCTGACGAAACCCGGGCAGATGACATTGCTGCGCACCCCATAGGGCCCGCCCTCCTTCGCCAGCGTGCGGGAGAGGCCCAATATGCCGTGCTTTGCCGCCACATAGGCGGATTTGAGCGGTGAGGACTCTTTCGAATGCACCGATCCCATGAAGATAATGCTGCCTGATTTCTGCTTGTACATATGCGGCAGGCAGGCCTTGGCGGTGAGGAACGCGCCATCGAGATGGATGGCGATCAGTTTCTTCCATTCCTCATATGGAAAATCCTCGATGCGATGCACGATCTGGATACCGGCATTGCTGACCAGGATATCGACGCCACGCCATTGCTGGACCACCTTGGCGACACCGTCATTGACTTGCGCCTCGCTGGTCACATCCATGGCGAGGCCGATGGCCTTGCCGGGCCCGAGTTTCGTCAGATCGGCGGCCGCGGCCTTCGCCGTATCCGCGTTCAGATCGGCGATGGCGACGCTCGACCCTTCCTCGACATAGCGCCTGGCGATGGCAAGGCCGATGCCGCTGGCGGCACCGGTGATGATGGCGATTTTCTTGTCGAGCT
>VAZZ01000064.1:11602-13388 GCA_005884715.1 Alphaproteobacteria bacterium
CGGCCCTGCGCCCAATGTTCCTCGACCGACACGCGCGAGAATTCATAGTCGCGCGCCTGCGTCTCATAAGCGCTTTCGCGATAGATGAGATGGACAATGGTCACCGCCGGTTCATCCTCCACCCGCGCCAGCCGCAGCGCGTCGGGATCATCGCGCAAATCTTCCGGCAATTTGCGCAGCAGGCGTTTGAGTGCGCAGCGCAACTCGTGGCGTTTCGCCACCATGTCGGTATTGAGCCTGGTGCGGCTCGAATAGCGGATCTCCTTCTCGCGCTCGACCGCATCGAGAAGATTGCCCGGCAGCGACCCTCGCGCGCTGAACAGATCGACCTGGAAGATGCACATTTCAGGCGCCGGCGGCGGCTCGTCCAGCACATATTGCAAAGGCGTATTGGAGACGATGCCGCCATCCCAGAAATAATCCGCGCCGATCCTGACCGGCGGCAGGCCGGGCGGCAGCGCGCCCGAGGCCAGTATATGCTCGAGCTTGAGCTTTTCCTTGGCCTTGTCGAAGAAAGCGAGATTGCCGGTGCGGATATTGACGGCGCCGACACTGAGCCTTGGGCCCTCACGATTGAGATAGTCGAAATCGACAAGCTCACCCAAGCTGCGGATCAAAGGCTCGGTCGAATAATAGCCGAGCGATGCCGGCCCATCGGCCGACACCAGGATCGGCGGTGGGAAGCGGGGCTCGAAAAATCCCGGCACCCCGAAATAAAGACTGAGCAGCGCACTCGCATCGTTGAAAACGGTGCGGTGCTGCCCGTCTCCCATCAATGGTATGCCTTGCAGTCCCGACGACACACGCTCCCAGAAGTGGCGCAACCGCTTGACGCGGTTCTCAGGCGCATTGCCGGCGATGATGGCCCCGTTGATGGCGCCGATCGAAATGCCAGCGACCCAATCGGGCGACAATCCATGCTCACTGAGGGCTTCGAAGGCCCCGGCCTGATAGGCGCCGAGCGCCCCGCCGCCTTGCAGGACGAGGATGATTTCTTCGCGGGGTTTTGGGGATTTTTCGGTCATTACCCGAGTCTAGACCGGGCTTATGCTGCAATGCAACATGGACGCCCGTGAATTCGCGGTAATGCGACGAGAACCGCTTTCGTAAAAAAGTGAGTCGCCGATGAAGATGACCAGTGAAGGTTTCATACTCGCTGCGCGGGAGAAGGGGAAACCTGATCGCGATTGGAGCCAGACACGACGAGTTGAGGATGCTTCCCTCAGCCTTTGCCCCAGGGATTAATGACCTGCAATCCGGCAGCTTCGAACGGTCCGGTATCACGTGTCGCCACCGCAAAGCCATGCACCGCGGCCGTCGCTGCGATATAGCCATCCGGCAGAGGAAATCCCTTACCCGCCGCCCTCGCCTTGATGGCGATCTCGGCATAGAAGCGAGCTGCTTCCGCATCGAATGACAGGATGCGTCGTCCAAACAGCTCAAGCAATCCATCCAAGCTTGCAGCCAGCGCATCCCTGCGGCGTCCGCCAGGCAAGCTGCCAATCCCGTACAACAACTCAGCCAAGGTCGCGCTGGATAGATAAACAGTGTCCAGGACCTGTTCGTTGAGCCAAGCTATCACCGCGGGATTTGCCGAAGGCTTCATCGCTTCGGAAATGACATTGGTGTCGAGAACGATCATTCGAAACGAATAGGCTCAGCGGGCGTTCTGTCGCGTTCGAAGACCAGATCATCGTCTTGCAGACCGGCACGCCGTCCGATCTCGGCGAGCATGGAGCCAAGCTTCGCACGTTCCGGCGGACGCACTGCATCTTCGAGAATTTCA
>VAZZ01000425.1:0-6494 GCA_005884715.1 Alphaproteobacteria bacterium
CTCGTTTTCATGGCGGTCAATCTCTACTCCTATGTCGATTTTGCCTTTGACGCCCGCAAGCTCGTCGACACGGACGAGCAGAATGCGACCGTCCGGCGGAAGGCGGAGCAGTACAGCCTGACGCTTTTCGACATCATGGAGGAGCAGCTTGCCGAAGATGGACCCTTCCTGCTCGGTGACAATTTCTCGGCCGCCGACATTTATTTGTTCATGCTGACGTTATGGGCGTTTCCATCCGAGCGAGCGATTCTGGAACGCTGCCCAAACATTGCGCGGGTCGCGGCGTATGTCCGCTCGAGGCCGCGTCTCAAGGCGGCGCTCGAAGCGCATGGGGCTCTGGAGATCCGCACCGCCGCCGCTGCGTGATTCCGTCGGAACGGCGCTCTAAATCCCGGATGGATGGCTGAGAAGCTGCGCTGCGATCGCCGGAATGCGGGGATCGATTTCCTGTTCGGCGGTGAAGCTGAGAAGCAGCGATTCGTCTTCGAGTAGGTGATTGAGCAGTCCGGCGAGAAATTCAGGACTCGCCGCGGCCTGCCTTAGGCCGCCGAGATCGACGCCAGACAGCGCGAGGAAGCGGCTGAACCGCTGAGGATCACCGGCCAGAAAGCTGAGGGCTTTCAAGGCAATGACCTCGGCTTCCTCCTGCGTCAATCTGGGAGATTTCATGCAAATACTGCCCCCCGATTTATCAATGATTAACCATGTTTCTGACTGTCGCTATGGTTAAACTGTTAGTTACCCAAGTTCAGCGACAATTCGCTATCGAAAAACGGCCATATTTCTCAAAACGAAACAGGGTAACCGGTGGATTGTAGGGCCGTCCCGACAAAAACACAGAACACACCGACAGGGCGCGAGCCGTGCTACACATACCGGGAAAACGAGTGGGAAACGAGCACATGCTCGCAACAAATCCGGCGCAGGCCAAGACTGTTCTGATCGTTGAGGACAATGAGCTGAACATGAAGCTCTTCAACGATCTCCTCGAGGCGCATGGCTATCGCGTCCTGCAGACGCGCGACGGTCTGTCGGCGCTCGAAATCGCGCGCCAGCACATGCCCGATCTGATCATCATGGACATTCAGCTGCCGGAAGTCTCCGGCATCGAAGTGACCAAATGGCTTAAGGAAGATGACGAGCTGCAGAGGATACCGGTCATCGCCGTGACGGCTTTCGCCATGAAGGGCGATGAAGAAAAGATACGGGAAGGGGGCTGCGAAGCCTATATATCGAAACCCATCTCCGTTATGAGCTTTCTCAAGACCGTAGACAGCTTTCTAAAGAGACCGCAATGACCGCCAGGGTTCTGGTCGTCGACGACATTCTCGCGAATGTTCGCCTCCTCGAGGCGAAACTCTCGGCGGAGTATTTCGATGTCGTGACAGCCATGAACGGTGCCGACGCACTCGATTCGATCCAGCGGACCAAGCCAGATATCGTGCTCCTCGATGTCATGATGCCCGGCATCGACGGCGTCGAAGTATGCCGGCAGATCAAGAACAATGCGCAGACCCACCATATTCCCGTGGTCATGGTCACCGCCCTTGACCAGCCGGAGGACCGTATCAAGGGCCTGGAGGCGGGGGCCGACGACTTCCTGACCAAGCCCGTGAACGACCTCGCCTTGTTCTGCCGGGTGAAAAGCCTGGTCCGGCTGAAAATGCTCACCGATGAGTTGAGAGCGCGCTCGCCCAATGGCGAAACGGTCACCCTGATGAGCCGCCGAGAGGACGCGGCCGCGCGTCCTGGCAAGATCCTCGTCATCGACAATCGCGCCGCCGCCAGCGAGCGCACCCGTGCCGCATTGGTTCCCCATCACGAAGTGACGGTCATCGACGATCCGCTGACCGCCGTCATGCATGCAGCGGAAACGCGTTATGAGCTGATCATCATCAATCTTGACATGGACAATATCGACGGCCTGCGCCTGTGCTCGCAGCTCAAATCGCTCGAACGAACACGGCAGACACCGATCCTCATCGTCGTGGCGCCCGATGATCATCAGCGCCTGTTGCGGGCACTCGACATGGGCGTGAACGACTATCTGATCCGGCCCATCGACAAGCAGGAACTGCTGGCGCGCGCCAACACCCAGATCCGCCGCTGCCGCTATACGGATCAGTTGCGCTCGCATGTGCAGGCGACGATGGAATTGGCGGTAACCGACCCGCTGACCGGTCTTTACAACCGCCGCTACATGGAAAACCAGACTGCCGCGCTGGTCGAGCATGCGATCAACCGTGGCAAGGCGCTGGCGCTTCTGGCGCTCGATGTCGATCACTTCAAGATGGTCAATGACGAGAACGGCCATCCCGTCGGCGACCGTGTCCTCCAGGAGCTCGCGTCGCGTCTGAAGCAGTCTATCCGCAATATCGACATGATCTGCCGGATTGGCGGCGAGGAATTCGTGATCGTCTTGCCCAACACCGATGCCGAGGTGGCGACCAAGATCGCCGATCGCATGCGACGCGGTATATCGGGAAAGCCGTTCGATGTCGGCGCCAAGAACGGTCCTCTGACCGTGACGGTATCGATCGGCGTCGCTGCCATCGAGAGCCAGTCCGACACGCTGGAAGCCATTCTGAAGCGCGCCGACGAAGCGCTCTACAGCGCCAAACGTGGCGGCCGCAATCGCGTCAATTCGACCGCGGCCTAGCCTGCCTCGTAGCGCAGCAGGACGATCCCATCCTTTGAAGTCGTGCCCCTGTGAGCGTCGCAAAGTCACGACGAACGGGCCGGTGGGAAATCGACGGGAGATCTATCTTTATGTGAAGGCGCGAAGGTATCGCAACGTCAAGCATCTCGATAGTAAGTCAGGAATGAAAGGGAACTGGCTGGATTTTAAGCTTCAGGCCTCGCGACGCACGACATGTCAGCAGGCCACTGAACCATGCGTGAAGGGGCGGGGTTCCCTGGCTGTTAACGAATTTGCCGTTTTGCACATACTGCAACCGTGCTAGGTTCGGATTCCCTTGGCTGTGACCGAAAAAGAAGGGAATAAGAGTTCAATGGCACAGGAAAAACCACAAAATCTGCAGGATACCTTTCTCAATCACGTCCGCAAGCAGAAGATCCCGGTGACGGTATTTCTCGTTAATGGGGTGAAATTGCAGGGTATTATTACCTGGTTTGACAATTTCTGCGTGTTGCTGAGACGGGACGGATTGTCTCAGCTCGTTTATAAACATGCCATTTCAACGATCATGCCGGGCGGGCCAATTAGTCTGTTCGACGAGGAAGGCAAGGAAGGTTGAAACCCTCCCGACAGAAACATTCTTCCAGGCACGAAGTTCGATTCCAGATTGAAGGGCCAGAGGCCACCCGCGCCATTGTCGTTCACGTCGAACGCAAGGGCAAGGCGACTGCGTCCCTGACAGATCGCAATGCGGCTTCGCGCCTGGAGGAAGCTGTCGGTCTGGCGCAGGCCATCGATCTCGAAATCGTGGGACAGCTTGTCGTCATGCTGGGCCAGCCTCGGCCGGCGACATTCATTGGTGGCGGCAAGGTCGAGGAGATCGCCCACGATGTGAAAGAGGGCGAAGCCGATCTTGTCATCGTCAATGGGGCGTTGAGCCCAATCCAGCAGCGCAATCTTGAAAAGGCCTGGGATGCCAAGGTCCTCGACCGCACTGGCCTGATCCTGGAGATTTTCGGACGGCGGGCGCGGACCCGCGAGGGCCTGCTGCAGGTCGAACTCGCCCATTTGCGCTATCAGAAGAGCCGGCTGGTCAGGTCCTGGACCCACCTCGAGCGTCAGCGCGGCGGCTTCGGCTTCCTCGGCGGTCCTGGTGAAACGCAGCTCGAAGCTGACCGGCGCCTGATCCAGGAGCGTATCTCGCGGCTCGAGAAGCAGCTCGATTCCGTCGTAAAGACGCGCGGCCTTCATCGTTCGGGCAGAGCCCGGGTGCCTTATCCGGTTGTTGCCCTCGTCGGCTACACCAATGCCGGAAAATCCACTCTGTTCAACGCACTCACTAATGCGGGCGTGCTCGCCAGGGATCTGCTCTTCGCGACCCTCGATCCCGCCATGCGCGCGATCTCGCTGCCGCATGGCCGCAAGATCGTGCTGTCTGACACGGTCGGTTTCATTTCGGATCTGCCGACGCCGCTGATCGCCGCCTTCCGCGCCACGCTTGAGGAGGTGATCGAAGCCGATGTCATCCTGCATGTGCGCGACATCAGCCATCCGGAGAGCGAGGCGCAGGCGGCCGATGTCTCTTCCATTCTGAGCGAATTGGGAATCGGCGAAAACCACCGCGACCACATCATCGAAATATGGAACAAGGCCGATTTGCTGCCGGAAGATCTGCAAGCTATGCGCCGCGCCCAGGCGCTGCGCCAGGAGGATTGCGTCCTGGTGTCGGCCCTGACGGGAGACGGTCTTGCCGATCTGCGGGAGCTTGTCGAGGAGAAGCTCGGCCGCGATCTGGATATCTATGAAGCGGTGCTCGATCCTGCCGACGGACAGGGTCAGGCGTGGCTTTATGAAAAGGGCGAAGTGCTGGGGCGTGAACAGCTCGAAGATGGCAGAGTGATCCTGACCGTCCGCCTCAGCGCCGACAAAGCCCAGATCGCCTTGAACCGTTTCAAATATCGCCTGCGCAATACGAGCCTGCTCGATCACGCCGCGGAGTAGGCGTCGAGCCGATGAGGCATGGATGACGACCATGACGACACCGACCAGCGGTTCAGGAGATCCGGCATTGCTGGGCCGACAAGACGGCGATGTACGAGGCGGTCCGAAAGTGATCCTTCGGCTGGAAGGCGCGCTCGTCCTGGCGGTAGCGTCATTCATCTACGATCAGATCGGCAGCGGTTGGGCGCTATTCGCCCTCTTGTTCCTGGTTCCTGATGTTTCGATGCTGGGATATTTGCTTGGCCGCCGGACAGGCGCGGCCATCTACAATGCTTGCCATAATTATATTCTGCCGGCTGCCCTGGGCAGCTGCGGATACTTTGCTGCGAATCACATTGCCATTTCCGTGGCGCTGATCTGGATAGCGCATATCGCCCATCTTGGCTTGGGACGGAACAGCGCATGATCAGGAAAAGTGGGCGCCGTTTATTCAAGCGCCTTGGCTTCATCCCATAGCGCATCCATTTCGGCGAGCGATGAGCGTTTGGGCGATGAGCCGCGTTTTGCCAGTTCATCCTCGATATGCCGGAAACGCCGCAGGAACTTCTCATTGGCTGAACGCAGAGCATGCTCGGGGTCGATATCGAGATGCCGGCCGAGATTGGCCATGGCGAAAAGAAGATCGCCATATTCTGCCATCTGTCGGTCTTTTGCCGTCTCTTGCCTGAGTTCGGCGATCTCCTCGTTCATCTTGTCATAGACGAAATCGATCGATGTCCAGTCAAAACCGACTTTGGCCGCCTTGGCCTGCAGTTTGACCGCTCGTGTCATGGCGGGAAGAGCGACCGGCACGCCATCGAGAATGCTTTGCGACCTATCGGCAGTCGTTTTCTCGCGCGCCTTCATTTCGTCCCAGAAGCCTTTGGCCAATTTTGCCGAGCGGGCCTGCTCATCGCCGAATACATGCGGATGGCGGCGTATCATCTTGCGGCAAATGGCTTCGACGACATCATCGAAAGTGAAACTCTTCTCCTCGCAAGCCAATTGCGCGTGATAGACCACTTGCAACAGGAGATCGCCGAGCTCTACGCACAGATCGGCCTTGTCGCCCCGCTCTATCGCATCGGCCACCTCATAGGCTTCTTCGATCGTAAAGGGGGCGATGCTTGCGAAATCCTGCTCGAGATCCCACGGACAGCCGGTGCCGGGTGCGCGTAGTGCGGCCATGATGGCCCTGAGCGTGTCGAGCTTGCGGGGATCGAGATCGGCGGCATTGGTCATGATTCGGTAATCCCATTGGAGAAGCCAAGGGCACAAGGTAGAAATGTCGCCGCGCGCTGCCAAGTCCCGGCCGCCAATGGGAGATCGCCATGAAAAGAGAGATCATCGACGTCCCGGTCCTGTCCGCCGCGGTAAAGGCGATCGGCGTACCCTTGTCCCTCGTGACGAGAGGCGGCGGTCTCGTCTTCGTTTCCGGCATGCCGCCGCTCGATCTGGCGACGGGAGCTTTGGTGAAAGGCGATATCGCGGTCCAGGCCGAGGCGTCGCTCCAAGCCCTGAAGCACTGTCTCAAAGCCGCCGGCACGACGCCCGATAATGTGCTGATGGTGCGCGTCTATGCGGCCAATGCGGGCTTCTATGGCGCGATCAACTGCATCTACGCACGCCACTTCCCGGATAACCCGCCGGCGCGTACCTTTGTCCCGGTCGCCTCCTGGCCGATGGAGTTCGATCTCGAGATCGAGGCTGTCGCCGTCGCGTGAGGAGTAGCTGAGTTATGGAGTCAGTGGTACTGCGCCCGGCGCGTAAAGGTGATGGCGAGGCTCTGTTCGATGTCACGCGCCGTTCGGTTCAGGCCCTCGCCCGCAACCATTATTCGCCGGAACAGATTGCCGTCTGGATGGGCGATCGGACG
>VAZZ01000425.1:6502-11692 GCA_005884715.1 Alphaproteobacteria bacterium
CGCAGGGACAGGTCGTGGTGGCCGAATACAAGGAAACGATCATGGGTTTTGTCGATGCCGAACCCGGCGAGGTGACGCGCCTGTTTCTCCTGCCGGGTGTCGCAGGCTCAGGACTTGGCACAAGATTGCTCAATATCGGCATAGAGAATGCCCGCAAGGGTCATCTGGGGCCGATCAAGGTCGAATCCACGATCAATGCGGAGGGCTTCTATCGCCGCCATGGCTTTCGCACCGTCAAGAGAGGTTATTTCTCTCATGGCTCGGGTGGCGATCCCATCGAGATCGTTCATATGGAGCTAAGCCCATGACCAGTTTGACGAGCGAATAAGCAATGCAATGACCAGCGGCATTCATCACATCACATTGATCACCCGCAAGGTGCAGAACAATGTCGATTTTTATGTCGGCTTTCTGGGGCTGCGCCTGGTCAAACGAACCGGCGGCTTTGAGGATCCGGGGCAGCTCCATCTCTTCTATGGCGGCCGCAGCGGCGCGCCGGGCTCGCTGATCACCTTCCTGGTCTGGGAAGACGGGTCGCCGGGCAGGGCGGGTCATGGCCAGGTCGGCGAGGTGGCCCTCGCGATTAATCCCGCAAGCCTTCATGTGCCGGCTTCCGGCCCCGCGACGGAATTCGGCGAGCCGGTGCTGCGTTTGCGCGATCCGGACGGCATCACCATCAAGCTTGTCGGATCATCGCTGCCGGCGGGCGAGGCCTGGGTGTCGCCGGAAATACAAGCCGAGCATGCCATTCGCAGGATCCGCGGCGCCACCATCCTGTCCGAGACGCCGCAGGAGACGGGGGCTTTCATCGAGCGCTATTGCGGCTTCAGCCCTCAGACCAGCGAACACACGCTCAGGCGCCTTGTCTCGCGCTCAGGCGATGTGATCGACATTCAGGACGCACATGGCTTCTGGCCCGGAAGTCCGGGCACGGGCATTGCCGATCATATCGCTTTCCGGGTGCCTGATGTCAGCGATCTTCGTGCTAAGGAAAGGAGCCTCGCACAATTGAACTCCAGCCCCACCAACCTGCATGACCGGAAATATTTCTCGTCACTTTATGTCCGTGAACCGGGCGGCACATTGCTCGAATTCGCGACCGACGGTCCAGGCTTCACCATCGATGAGCCAATCGAGACTTTGGGCAGCCGGCTCTTCGTGCCGCCGAATGCGGCGCGACATGAAGAGGACATCGAAGCGGTGCTGCCGCAATTCGCGCTGCCGGGTGAAGCGCGGATGATCTACCGGGACCTGTCCTTCATCCATCGCTTCCACACGCCCGACGAACCGGACGGCACCACGATCGTTCTTTTGCATGGAACAGGCGGCAATGAGACGGATCTGATGCCGCTTGCGCGGCGCCTCGCCCCACACGCGACCCTTCTTGGCGTGCGAGGCCGCAGCACCGAGGAGGGCATACTGCGCTGGTTCCGGCGTCTCACGCCCGTCTCCTTCGATCAGGCCGATATCCGTTTCGAGGCGGAGGCCTTCGTTGCCTTCATCGCACAAGCCGTCACGTCCTATGACCTTGTAGCCGACAGGCTAGTTTTCCTCGGCTATTCCAACGGCGCCAATCTGCTGGCAGCCGTGATGCTGCTGCATCCGGGCCCCGTTGCGCGTGCCATATTGCTGCGCCCGGCGATGGTACTGGATGATGCACCGAAGGCGGATCTTTCGCGAAGCCGCATTCTGATGCTTTCAGGCCGCAGCGATCCCTATCGATCACTGGCGCCGGCGCTCGAACAGGCGCTTCGCAACGATGGTGCCAAGATCGACGCGCGAATCGTGGAAGCCGGCCATGAATTGACCGGAGCCGATCAGGACATCATCAGGGATTGGCTGAACCACTAGACTAGACGGGCTAAGGCCCTCACGGCTTCAGGCTGGCATGAGCCCGGACCGGAAAGGTGCCCATGCCCTTCACTTTTGGCGGCACGGCGGAAAAACGAAAGCCTGATGCCGGCAAGGCGGAAAGCCCGGTCAGGTGCTCGACAATCGGGATATCGGCGGCCAGCAATATCGAATGGACCGGGCGTGAACCGCCAGACGTGTCATCGATATTCAAGGAATCGATCCCGACAAGCAGCGCGCCCTGATCGCGAAGATAGAGTGCCGCCTTCTCGGTCAGGAAGGGATGTCCCTCGAAATATTGGTCGGTTCGCCAATGCCGGTCCCAGCCGGTATGGACGAGCACCGCATGCCCCCGGCAGGCGACGGGAGCGAAATGATGCCAGTCGACAGCGCGTTCCTGGGCGCCGATGACATGGATAATCACGCCCGGCACATCAGACACCTTGCGAAGCGCGAGTTGGGTCAGATCATGCCCATTGGCGTAGCGGTGGAAGGGCATGTCGATATAGGTGCCGGTATTGGCGACCATCTCGATCTTGCCGATATGGAATTCGGTGCCCTCGGCATAGACCTTGCGCGATTGCTCGCGCGACAGGTGATCGCAAATGAGGGGGGCAGGCAGTCCCTTGTAGGTGATCATGCCGTCCTCGATCACATGGCTCAGATCTACCATGCGGGCGCCATCGCCTGGGGCAGCGCCGTCCGCCTTGGCCGACCTCTTATGCCGCTCATCGATAACTTTCTTGTTGAGGATGCGGACCTCGCCGACCATGAGAAGCCGCAGATCCTTGATGATATAGGCGCCAGCGCATCGTCCGATATGTCGTCGTCCTCGATATCGAGACGGAAATCCTGCCCCTGGAGGCCGCCGCCATTAGAAAAATCAACCTCGAAGTCGAAACGAACCCGCTTATCCATTAAGCCATCCCTCATTCGCATAATGTATATTATGGAATATTATTAGATATCCGAAAATAGGCAAAACCTTTGGATTTCAGAGCTTTGCCTGTTTCAAAGCTTCAGCGCGGGATTTCCTGCTTGGGCCATGACGGGCCCGGGCACTTGCCGCCTGTGGTGTTCGTCTGGTCGTAGAAATTCACGCAATCAAACCAGTATGGCGTCTGAGTCGCCCAGGGCGTCGTGCCGAATCTCGCGTGCAGGACGTCATAGGCGGCTTTCGAATATATGCCGTGGCCGCCATGCCAGTTGCAGCCATAGCGCGTCGTCTTGATGGCGAGCGCCAAGGCCTCCGCTGCTGCAGCGTCTTCCTTGCGGGCGGCCTTGCCCCATTTGGTGGCCGCTCTGGTGAGCATCTTCGGCGCGCTCGCCATCGAAGCTAGCGCCTTGAGCTCGCGCCAGTTGATGCTCTTGACCAGCGGATGCGCCCTGAGGACGCTTTCGCGCTTTTTGGCAAGCGCGGCCATCGCATCGGCTTCCATGACCGGTTCGAGCGTCTTGGCCGACCATGTGGCGCGCTGCACGCCGGTAAGATCGTCGAAATCCGACCGCAGGCCGGCGAGCTGGCGGTCCGGCTCGAACGGGCACCACCAGTTCTTGTCATTGTGATCGAAGGAATCGAGCCCCGTCGCATCGTTGCCGCCGGTCATGGTGATCGGCTCCCAGATGCCGGGCGCGTTCACCAGGATGCCCATGCGCGGCGCACGCAATATGGTTAACAGATGTTGGCTGGCGTCCTTGGCCTTCGGATAGTCGGCCGCGACCTTGTCGGAAACCGCCTTGATTTGCGGATTGAGCGCATAGAGTTCTTGAGTGAAGGATTTGTCCGGAGCCCGGCCCCGGGCATAGAGGCGCGTCCAGGCGGTGCGCGCCAGGAGCGCACGTTCTTCCGGCGTGAACAACGTCTCGTCCTTCGCCATCTCACGCAGATCCTTGGCGGGCAGGAAATTGAGGATCGACTGGCCTGTCTTCTGCGAATGACGCGCCAGCGCCTTGTCCCATTGCGCGCGATCCTCCGCCGCCCACATGGATATTTCGGCCAGCATGTTTTGCGTGACCTCATCATTCTTGAGCGAAAGCCACAAATCGTCAGTAAGCAGGCGGTCGCGATAACGCCTTGCCTCATCGACCATGCCCTGCCCTAAAAGAAACTGCCCGAGCGCCAGCAGCGTGTTCTGGGTATAGGCATAGGACTCTTTGAACGGATAGGCTTCGAGCTGCGCATAGGCCTCGTCAAATTTTCCGGCAAGGGCAGATAGCCTGACCGCGTGGGTGAGGAGCGTACCGGCCGCTGCCGTCTCAGCTGCCGTTCCGCAACTGTCATTGGCTGACTTGGCGGCCGCCTGTGCCTTGTCCCACAGCGCCTTGCGGCTCGCCTCATCGGGCTTTGCCTTCAACGCTTCGAACACATCCTTGGCGAGCGGCGGCGCGCCTTGGACGAGAGCCAGCGATCGCTCGACCAGCGACTGGGTGCGCGCTTCCCATTTGGGACCGATGAATTGCCAGGGCGCATTCGTATAATAATTCTGTGCCGTCTGCCCGCCGATCATCCATGCCACCATGGGATGCTGGCGCGCTGCATCGATGATCGATTTGGAAATGGTGGGATACTCCGGCAGCTTGCCGTCGAGCCACCAGTCGTCGGATTTGCCGTGAATGCCGACGAAGTCGATATCATAGAGGGCGCGGGCATAATCGGCCGAGAGCTTGGGCGAAGCCAGGATATCCTTGGCCGGCTTGTCGAGCACGCCGACCGTATTATTGATCAGTTCGCTCCAGCCCTGGGCCGTGTCCTCGAGATTGGCGACATAGCCGATGAGCTCCTGGGTGATCTCATGCACGCTGGCGAGTGAAGGATCGGTGAGGATCGCATTGGCCTCGGCGCGCGCTTCGGCGAGCTGTTTTCCGTTGGCGAGGATATTGGCCACCATATAGCGCGCCGCGGCCTTGTGGGGGGAATCAGATGCGCCGATGGTCTTGTAGAGATCGAGCGACTTGGCGCGATCGGTATAGAACACCAAAGATGCAGCCTGATAGGAGCGATCCGCGTCCTGCATTATCTGGATCGGTGCCTGCTGGTCGGTCAGCGGCCCCGGCAATTCGGCGATCTTTTCGCCCCCGCAGGCCGCCAACACAGCCATCTGCACCGTGATCCACTGCTTAATATAGGGATCGGTCTTGCCGAGATCGGCGATGCGCTTTTCGAGCACCTGGCGCGGATAGCCGAGCCGGCATTCATAGCCGTAATAGCCCGGCTGTTTCGCCTCGGGCGCGATCTCGGTGACCATCTTACGGAAGGCATCGGCATCCTGCCAGGACGAATAGCCGCCGTAATCGGCATCGATCATCGGATCGCCCAGCCCCTTCAGCACCCGGAAGCTG
>VAZZ01000426.1 GCA_005884715.1 Alphaproteobacteria bacterium
ATTTCAGGATGTCAGCGAAGCTTCCCTCGGCGAAGTCGGCGGGCTCTTGCGGCAGATCGCCAATGCCGAGATGGTCAATCTGGCCCAGAGCCGCAGCGACACCGAAGTTGGCCGCTGGTGGCTGGGGGTCGGATCGGTGACGTCGTTCCTCTTGTCGGCCCTGCTGTGCGTCGGCGCACTTCTCCTGCTGCGCCGCCGGTTGGAGCTGCTCAAGGCCAGCGAACGGGTATTGTCGGCTTTCAACGCACAGCTGGAGCTGAGCGTGCGCCAGCGCACTTCCGAACTCGAA
>VAZZ01000427.1 GCA_005884715.1 Alphaproteobacteria bacterium
AAGTCCCAGGAGGTGGTAGCGCCGAGTCATGATGCCGTGAGCATGGGGGTGATCGTCACCGAAGCGATCAACAATGCCATCAAATATGCCGGCAAGGATGAGGGAGCGATCAGCATCCAAGTCACGTTGGAGGGCGACGGCAACAAGAAGCCGTTGCGAGTGACTGTGGAGGATGACGGCGCGGGTTTCGATGAGGCGAGCGACCAGGCGGGCTTCGGCAGCCAGATCACCGAGGCGCTATCGACGAGCTTGCGCGCCCGGCTAAGCCGCTCTTATGTGCGCCCGGTAGGCCCGCGCCGCGCCCTGGCGGCGTGAAACGGCCGGCCGCGATCCTGCTGCAGGATCAGAAGACCTTCTTATCTTTCTCCCACAGGGTGACCTGTTTTTCTGCCTCATCGCGGGCGATTCCGTAGGTATGCTGGATGCGCCCGATCAGTTCTTCGCGATTGCCGGCAATTATATCCAGATCATCATTGGTGAGCTTGCCCCACTGCTGTTGAACCTGGCCTTTGAATACCTTCCAATTTCCTTCGATGCGATCCCAATTCATGGGTTCCTCCTCATACCGAAGATGACAAAACCCGGCGAAGCGACTCCACTTCGCCGGGAAGCGCGCTAGGACAATGATGCGCTGCGTCAATGGTTCCAGGGCAAATCCTGGTGCCTCAAATGAGCTCGCTCCGCGGCATGGACAGGCTGTAGCCGATTCCGTCCGGCGTGAAAGTAAGCTTAGCCTTGCCTTGAACCGACAGAGGCAGGCGCGACATTGGGCCCCCCTGTCTCGGTCCAGTGGATTTAAAACTGCGAATCAGCCTTGGCGGCCTTTTCCACGAGCGACCAGCTGATCTCGACCCGCCCAGTGTCGGCTGATAGTGCGCCGAATTTGAGCGCATTGGCGGTCAGCTCATAAAGGGCGAGTGCCACATGTTGCGCCGCGGAGGGTCTGAGCGACACGTGATCGCCCTTATAGTGGACCCGCTCGGCTGCCTTGCCGGCGAACAGCAATACCTGGGTGCGGATGAGTTCGCCCATTGCGGCGCCGCGCCAGTTTTCGTCGGTGAGAATATCATGGGCGCGCGACAGCGACATCAGCCGGCCGGAAAATCGCTGGTTGAACTCATCGATCGTGGATGACGTCTGGCCGGTGCGGTTGGCAATGCCCTGGATGACGGCCAGGAGGTTCTTCGAGCGATGCGCCAGTTCGAGCAGCAGCACGCGCATATGATATTCGGTCTGCTTGCGTTCGCCGATATCGATGGCCGCGCAGAGCAGGCCCCTCTTGCCCTTGTTCGCGCCAGACGGTGCTATGCGCAGTTCGAACCATTTAAGCTTGCCGGCGATCAGCATCTGGAATTCGACCGTTTGCGGTTCACCGCTCTCCAGTGCCTTGCGCTTGGCCGGGACGATGATATTCACTGTCTCGGTGGAGAAAATATCCTCATCGCCATGTCCGACAAACTGCGCGGCCTCATATCCTTTCGGTGGGTTATTGACCCAGATATATTTTAGATCGCTGTCCTGGTGATATAGCATTGCGCCCGAGAGGCAGACCGCTGCGGAAACATCATCCAGCATCGCGGTCATTGGCCTGCCACGCTGTTTATTCCCCTCACTACTTCCATTTGCCGCCTGTCGCACAATACACACTTGAATCTTGTCGCTAAGACGCACGGCACATTACTCTATGCGGATTTATTCAACTCGGTAGGCCCGGACAGCTGAATGCCGTCCGAGCCTCAATTCTGTTTGCTGCCCTTAACCGCCGGAGCCGCCAGTACCGCCGGTGCCACCAGTGCCGGTGCCGCCGGTGCCAGTCCCGCCGGTCGTGGTTTCAGGCGCCGGAGTCTTGACCATGAACAGCGTCTTGTCGAAGGCTGGCGCCTTGTCAAGTTCAGCGCGCGAGGCCTGCACCGTCAATTTGATGGCATTTGTCTCATCGCGCGTCACGGTGATCTTGTTCAATGGCATTGCGACGTCCTTTTCGCCCATGCCGAGGAAGCCGCCGACTCCGATGATCACGGCCTGGATGGAGCCCTTATCGTCGAAGACGATATCGTTGATGTCGCCGACATTCTCGTTGGCGGAACTATAGACCGTAGTGCCGATGAACTTCGAGGCCAGCACGGCGTTTTTGGCATCGACGGTCACGACAACGTTCGTTCCTGTCGATGGCGCAGGCTGTGCGGCCGTATTTTTCTGTTGTACGGAGGGCTTGCCGGTCTGCGAAGGCATCACCTGCTTCTGTTGTTCGACCGGTTTTGGAGGGGTTGTCTGGGCAAAGGCAATACCGCTCGCCATTAACGCAGCGAGCGAGATTGCTGGAATGGCGAATCTCTTCATGAGTAAACTCCTTACAATCACAAGCGCCGCCCTAGAGGAAACGCCTCTCACCGGGTCAGGTTCCTTTAGGGGCCGGTAACCACGGGTTCTTTCGACGTTTTCCTGGTCTTTGGCCGGCGTTCCTCTGTAGAAAGTCTTCTTCCACGTAGCTCTTAGGCGCGCATGCTCGGCAAGTTTGCAATAGTGATCGCGGAACTCGTCAAGGCCACCTGGGGGCAGATTTTCAAGGGTATTCTGAGCACCCAAATTGATAAGTTGCCACATGTCCGGAAAACCGAGGTCCGCCTAGTGCCCAGGCGATCGGATTGCCGTGCAATCCAGGTTGTCATTCGCGCGAATTTGATCTCCAAGACCTTGCCCCTGATCTACCAGTAATAGGGCACGCCATAATGATCATGCAGACGGGCTTCCCAATCGCGGTTCCGCCAAGCGTCATCGGTGAACTCCGGCGCGTCCCGCAGTTGCTTCTCGCTGACAGCGGTACGGTATCCCTCGATCCCGGTGTCATAGGAAAGCGCTGACCATGGCAACGGGTAATGATTGTGGCCCAATCCCATGAAACCTCCGAAACTCATGACCGCATAAGTTACGTGGCCGGTCTTTTTGTCGATCATCAGATGATCGATTTTACCGACCTTTTCACCCTTTCGGTCGAAAACATCGGTTCCTTCAACTTGTTCAGAAGAAATCAGATCATGATCGGGATGCGCACGCTCCATCTCAGCCTCCTGGAAGCGGGGCGCTCGCCAGCGATGATTAGGGATCATGCTCGCGGGCGCCCTATTTATTCATGCGTTAACGGCTCTGATCCGGCATATACGGCGCGGGATCGGGATTGCCCTGCTGGCGATCCTTGTTGGGATCCATGCCTTGCTGCTGCTTGTTGCGATCGGGATTTTCCGCCTGCTGCTGTTTGCGGCGCTGGTCCTCATTCGGTTTCTGACCCTGCACATGTTTGGGTTCTTGCGGATTACGATTGGTCATGATCGGTCTCCTTCTCGGAATAAAAAGAAGAACATGCGCGCCTTTTCAGGCGCAAAACTCGATAGATCAACGTTCCGTCCATGCCTTTGGTTCCGGAATCTGAACCATCTGACAGATCCATAACCCGAGAAATATGATTTTTTTCATACTGCCAAGATCCCAGGGGATTCACCCCGGCAGCTTTTGCTTGAGCTCGAAAAAGCCACGCCAGGCGTCGCGCTTGCGATGCGAGAGCCGCTGGCGGAGATTGTCGATGGTGAACTGGTTGGCCCTGATCCCGGTCTTGAGCTCGGTCCAGGT
>VAZZ01000428.1 GCA_005884715.1 Alphaproteobacteria bacterium
TCTGAGTCCTTCGAGGCCTTGACGATCATCATGAAACGCATGGGTCAAACTCCTGTTTCGGGTGAGAGCTTAAGGGCTCCGCCTCCTCGACGAATTAGACACGGCGAAATCGACACGGTTGTGAAAAATCTTTTGAATATTTTCTGACCTACGACAGGTGGGGCAGCCCGCTGCCGCGCGAAACGTCACGAGGTTGAATCAAGAGGTTCGAATCGCCGCGACATAGGCGCTGAGCTTGTCGAAGGCCTCGCTCCAGCCACCTTCATGACCGTCGCGCTCGTCCATCGACTGGAACGGCGCCTGCCTGAAGGTCATGCGGGTCTTGCCGTTCTCTTCTGCAAAGGTGACAGTCACCAGGTTCTCCTGGCCACGCTCGCCGTCTTCTTCCCAAGCGAAGGTGAAGACGAGGCGCTTTGCCTCGACGACCTCGCGATAGACGCCGCGGAACCAATAGTCCTTGCCTTCACCGGAACGGATCAAGGCGCGATATTGCCCGCCGGGCCGCACATCCATTTTCGCCGACGGGGCGGTGAAGCCCTTGGGCCCCATCCAGCGCACCATATGTTCGGGCTCGGTCCAGGCCTTGTAGACAAGGATCGGCGGCGCATCGAGGACGCGCGTGATGACAAGCTCAAGCTTGCCTTGCCGGATGTCGGTATCGTTCGCAGCCATCATGATGCATTCCTCAGGTCACGCAGGTAATCGATTGGCAGGTGTTTCAGCTTTGCGGGCCATCGTCCCCTGGCTTCGTTTGCAGCGTCCTCAGATAGGCATCGAGACGATCGAAGCTCTGCTCCCAGAACCGGCGATAATTCTCGAGCCAATCGGCGGCTTCCTTCAATGGAGCGGGCTCAAGCCGGCGCGGCCGCCACTGCTTTTCGCGGCTCTGGGCGATCATGCCCGCCTGTTCGAGCACCTTGAGATGTTTCGAGATCGCCGGCAGGCTCATATCGAAAGGTTCTGCGAGTTCGGTGACCGAGGCCTCGCCCAAGGCCAGCCTTGCCAGGATCGCACGCCTTGTGGGATCGGCGAGGGCGGCAAAGGCGGTGCTGAGGCGGTCATTCATTTGTATTGAACCAATGAGTTAATTAACATATCGGTTAAATATTTCATCGGAGGTTGGTCTGTCAATAGGAAGGGGCGCCGGCTTAGACGGAATTCCTGGCAAAAAATATTCAAAGCCACGTCATGCTGCAGGGGATTGAAGACTGAAGTCCTATCGCCGCCGCATAAGCTCAGATGCCAAGGGTGGACCCGCGATTGACTGGCATGCTGCTTGAAAGGCGCGGGAAAACCTGGATCCGGATATCCGCTGCTTTGGTTGACATAAGCTAGATCTGGTAGGAATGATTGCTGATGAAACTCACTGGAAGCCATATTATAATATTGATATCTATGGCAGTTCGAGTTGAATTTGGATTAATCCCGGAGCATTCGCTTCATGACGTACAAAAAGGATGATATTTTATTCTTATATTTTGGATACAAATGCTGTCATATTTCTAGTGTGAATATTTTCCAAACCATTTTGAATATCTCATAGTAGACCGCGCCCGGAGCTTTTCTGGTGTCGGGAACGACGGAGGCTTATGGCACGGCGCACATTTCCGAGCTTGGTATTTCCCAAATTCCATCCTTTAGGCACGCAATGTCAATAGGACACCGCTTTAGAAACAAACGCTTGTTTGTTTCCTTCGATGTGATA
>VAZZ01000429.1 GCA_005884715.1 Alphaproteobacteria bacterium
GACATCGTCGAGATCAAGATCGGCTTTGACGGCCTGACCGTCGCCAATTCCAAGGCCGGTCCCGACCTCAACTTCACCAAGCAGCAGCTTTTCCTCGCTCTCGCCAAGGAAGTGCCGGACAAGGACGGCAAGCTTATCGCCAATCCCTACAAGACCTGGAAGGACGTCGATGCGTCGCTTCCCGATGAGAAGATCGAAGTGCTCGGCCCCCCGCCGACTTCCGGCACGCGTGACAGTTTCGTCGAGCTCGTAATGGACAAGGGTGCCGAAAGCATCGACTCGCTCAAGGCGCTCAAGAAATCGGATGCCAAGGCCTACGAGAAAACATGGAAGTCGATCCGCGAGGACGGCGCCTATATCGATGCCGGCGAGAACGACAATCTAATCGTCCAGAAGCTCGAAGCCAATCCGGCAGCGGTCGGCATCTTCGGCTATTCCTTCCTCGAAGAGAACCAGAACAAGATCAAGGGTGCTTCGATCGAAGGCAAGGCGCCGACCTATGAGACGATCGCCAGCGGCGAATATAAGGTGTCGCGTCCGCTCTTCATCTACGTGAAGAAGCAGCATGTCGGCACGATCCCCGGCATGGTGGAATTTGTGAAGGAATATGTGTCGGACAAGGCGCTGGGCGAGGACGGCTATCTCGCCGCCAAGGGCCTGGTGACGCTGCCGGATGACGAAGCGAAAAAGACCAAGGCGGCTGCCGAAGGTCTCGAAACGATCAAGGGCGACCAGCTGATGTAAGCTGGGCGTCAGACCAAGGATTCCAATCACGCTCATCACTTCAGATCGGAACCGATCTGAAGTGATCGTGATCTACCGAGGCGGTCCGCGGATGTACCGGCCGCCTCATACTCCCTTTCTACCGCTGCGAGGATCATGAG
>VAZZ01000430.1:0-1598 GCA_005884715.1 Alphaproteobacteria bacterium
CTTCTCGCGATATTCCCGGCCACCGACCAGCAAACCCTGCCTTATTCGCCAGCAATCGCGGCCGCCCTCGATACGCGAAAGAAGATCGCGGCCCTTAATGAAGAGCGGGCGAAGGCCGGACGCTCGCTGCTCAAATTCGGCCTCGCCCTCAATGTGGGCGAGATCGCCTATGGCAATATCGGCAGCAAGACCCGGCTCGATTTCACCGCCATCGGCCCCGCCATCAACCATACCAGCCGGTTGCTGGAAGTCGCCAAGAGGCGCAATCGCGACATCGTCGTCTCGGAGAACTTCGTGCGCGCGGCAGGAGCGGACTTTCCTAATCTCGGCTATCACACATTGCGCGACATCGCCGGCGAGCAGAAGGTTTTCTACATCGCTTAGACCGCCAGGGATACCTGAAGGAGGCTGGTTTTGCGACTGATTGGAGATTTTTCCAAATGGCTGATCGAGATGGCGGCGCGCGAAAAGAATCTCGCGGAGCTGCATCGCCTGTTCTGCGAAAGGCTGGCCTCTTTTGGCATACCGCTCTGGCGTTCCTCGCTTGGTCTCGAAGTGCTCAATCCGGAAATCGACGGCTCGCAATTCCGCTGGGTCGCTCATGAAACCCAAACCCTCCGCATGCCGCGCGGCACGGACTATGGTGGTAGTCCCGGCCAGGTCGTCGACGACACCGGAAAATCCTATCGCCGCCGGCTCGACGCCGCGGTGAACGACATGCCCCTCCTCGAAGAGCTGAGGCAAATGGGCGCCACCGATTACTACATCGTTCCTTTGCCCTTCATCGACCGGCAAAGGACCGCTCATATTTCCTTCGCGACGCTCAAGCCTGAGGGCTTCACGGACCGCGATCTCGAGGCGCTCAGCGATGGTGCTCTCATCTTCAGTCCCTGTGCCGAGCGCTATGTGCTGCGGCAAATCGCCATCGATCTTCTCACCACCTATGTCGGGGGGCGCAGTGCTGCCAGGATCTATGAAGGCGCTCTTGACCGCGGCAAGGCCGAGATGATCACCGCGACGATCCTGATCGCCGATCTCAGAGGTTTCACCCATTATTCCGAAACGCGCCCGATCGCCAATGTGCTTTCGACGCTGAATGATTTTTTCGATGTTTTGGTCGCCGCCATCGAACCCAGGGGCGGCGAGGTCCTTAAGTTCATCGGTGACGCCCTCCTCGCAATATTCCCGGCGAGTGGCGGGCAGGCTTTGCCTTGCGAGCCTGCCATCGCGGCGGCGCTCGATGCCAGGCGCAGTATCGCCGCCCTCAACGAGGAGCGCGCCGAAGCCGGGCGCAGCTTGCTCAAATTCGGCCTGGCACTCAATGCCGGCGAGATCGCCTACGGCAATATCGGCAGTAAAAGCCGGCTCGACTTCACCGCCATAGGCCCCGCCATCAACCACACGAGCCGATTGCTCGAAGTCGCAAAGAAGCTCGATCGCGATATCGTGCTCTCGGAGAGCTTCGCCAAGGCGTCAGGCAAGCATTATCCGAGTCTCGGGCGTCATGAACTACGCGATATCGCCGGCGACCAGCAGGTATTCTGCATTGCGGAAGACGGCTGAATTGGGCGAGAATGCGCATGGACAAATCTCCGGGA
>VAZZ01000430.1:1793-3251 GCA_005884715.1 Alphaproteobacteria bacterium
AGGCTGATGCAGGGTCTCGGCCATGAGCGCTTCGCGATCGTGGGCCATGACCGCGGCGCCCGCGTCGCCTATCGACTGGCACTCGACCACAGGAAGTCCATCACTTGCGCAGCCCTTCTCGATATCATCACCACATTCGACATGTGGCATCATTTCTCGGTGCCCTTGGCCATGAAAACCTATCACTGGCTGTTCCTGTCGCAGCCCCATCCCTTGCCGGAGATGTTGATCGAAACTGTTCCCATCAGCTTCCTCGACTACACACTGGCGCGCTGGAGCAAGTCGAAGGATCTCAGCGCCTTCGATCCCCGCGCATTGGCCGAATACCGCCTGCATTTCTCGACGCCCGAACATATCCACGCGACCTGCAATGACTATCGCGCCGGCCAAACTTGTGATCTCGCCGATGACGAAGCCGACCGCGACCAGGGCCGCAAGATCGAATGCCCGCTGCTCGTCCTCCTCGGCGATACCGGCATTCCGAGCCAGATGGCTGATTTCGGCAGCGTCTGGTCGCGCTGGGCCGGGAACGCGGCGACAGAGATGGTCGCGGCAGGGCATTTCCTGCCCGAGGAAAACCCGCAAGCGACGCTCGATCACCTGTTGCCCTTCCTTACAAGAACAATCGAAAAGTGATGGCCGAAGCATTCGATCGCCAGACCGCTTTTTCCGGCACGCGTCCGGCAAGCAGTATTGCCGACCTCAGCAAGACAAATCTCGCCGCCTATCTCGATAGCCATATCCCCGGCTTTCACGGACCTTTCACGATCGAGCAGTTCAAGGGCGGGCAATCCAACCCGACCTATCTCATCACTTCGGCCTCCGGGCGTTACGTGCTGCGGCGGAAGCCTGCGGGCAAGCCACTGCCCTCGGCGCATGCCATCGAGCGCGAATACCGGGTGACATCGGCGCTCGCGGCGCAGCGGTTCCCGGTGGCCCGCCCGTTTTGCTATTGCGCCGATGAGAGCATCATCGGAACGGCGTTCTTCGTGATGGAGCATGTGGCGGGACGCGTGTTCTGGGAGCCCTGGGCGCCAGACCTCGGCGCCGGCGAGCGTGCCGGGTTGTTTGCCTCGCTCAACGCCGGGCTGTTTGCCTCGCTCAACCAGACGATCGCCCGGCTTCATAGCATCGATGTGGATGCCGCCGGACTTTCCGATTTCGGCAAGGCGCAAGGCTATGTGGCGCGCCAGATCAAACGCTGGTCTGAGCAGTATCGGGCATCGGCCGGTGAAAGCATCGAAGAAATGGACCGCCTTATCGGCTGGCTGCCCGGGGCCTGTCCGGCGCAGTCGCAAACCGCCATTGTGCACGGCGATTTCCGCCTCGATAATTGCATCATCCATCCCAGCGAACCGGAGGTCGTAGCGGTGCTCGACTGGGAGCTTGCGACGCTCGGCGATCCGCTTGCAGATTATACCTATCACCTGATGATGTGGTGGATGCCCCGTTCGGACA
>VAZZ01000432.1 GCA_005884715.1 Alphaproteobacteria bacterium
TCTGTGATGGCTTTGGGAAGCATCGTCGCTCAGTACCCCTATGCTGAGATGCCAGGCGTAGCCGGGCCTCTCCAATTTTTTCCCCCTCGCCCGTTGCGAAGCAATGGGAGAGGGTGGCCGAAGGACGGGTGAGGGCTCTTTGCCTGTAACGCGAAATACTCTTGAAAGCTTCGCATATTTCAAGAAAGAGCCCTCATCCGCCCTTCGGGCACCTTCTCCCACGCTGCGCGCGGGAGAAGGGGAAAATGGGGAGAGTGATTAGAAAGGCAGTGTAAAAAAATGGCCGAGCAATATGACATTACCATCATCGGCACCGGACCTGCGGGCTATGTGTGTGCTATCCGCGCGGCTCAGCTCGGCATGAAGGTGGCGGTGATCGAGAAACGCGCCACCCATGGCGGCACCTGCCTCAATATCGGCTGCATCCCCTCCAAGGCGCTGCTGCACGCTTCAGAACTCTTCGCCGAGGCCAGTCACTCCTTCGCCAAGATGGGCATCGGGGTTTCCCCCGCGCTCGATCTCAAGCAGATGCTGGTGTTCAAGCAGGAAGCCATTGACGGCAATACCAAGGGCATCGACTTCCTGTTCAAGAAGAACAAGATCACGCCGTTGCGCGGCAGCGCCAAGATTCTTGGGCCCGGCAAGGTGCAGATCGACGGCAAGGACATCATCGAGACGAAGAACATCGTCATCGCCACCGGCTCGGACGTGGCGGGCCTCAAGGGCGTCGAGATCGACGAGAAGCAGATCGTCTCCTCAACCGGTGCGCTGACGCTCGAGAAAGTACCGGAAAACCTGGTGGTGATCCCGCATCCTGCCCGGCATGGATCTCGAAGCGGCGAAGACCTTCCAGCGCCTCCTCACCAAACAGGGTTTTGTCTTCAAGCTCGCCAGCAAGGTGACTGGTGCCGAGAAGACCAAGGGCAAGGTCAGACTTTTGGTCGAGCCGGCGGCAGGCGGTGCTTCAGAGACGATCGAAGCCGATGCAGTGCTGCTTGCGATCGGGCGCATTCCCTATACGCAAGGCCTCGGCCTCGATGAAGCAGGCGTCAAGCGTGACACCAAGGGTCGTGTTGAAATCGGCTCGCATTTCGAGACGAATGTGCCCGGCATCTATGCGATCGGCGATGTCATCCGCGGACCCATGCTGGCGCATAAGGGCGAAGATGAAGGCGTGGCGCTAGCGGAATTGCTCGCCGGGCAAGCCGGTCATGTGAACTACGACGTCATACCGAGCGTCGTCTATACATCGCCCGAGATCGCGCAGGTCGGCAAGACCGAGGAAGAACTCAAGGCCGAGGGCCGCGACTATAAAGCAGGCAAGTTCCTGTTTCTCGCCAATGGCCGCGCCAAGGCCAATCAGACGACCGACGGCTTTGTGAAGATCCTCGCCGATGCCAAGACCGACCGGGTGCTCGGTGTCCATATTCTGGGGCCGCAAGCGGGCGAACTCATCCATGAAGCCGCCGTATTGATGGAATTCGGCGGCTCGGCGGAAGACCTGGCGCGCACGTGCCATGCGCATCCGACCCTGGCCGAAGCGGTGAAGGAAGCCGCGATGGCAGTCGCCGGAAGAGCGATACATTCCTGAGGTTGCAGCCGAGTTCTCCTTCCTCAAGGTAGGGGGATTCGCGCACCGGCTTGCCGATCATAGCGCCCGGTATCATGATGCTGGGGCGCGGCCGGTTGACTGCGCCGTTCGGC
>VAZZ01000433.1 GCA_005884715.1 Alphaproteobacteria bacterium
GGATCGAGCGTTGGCGACATGGTGCGGACTCGCGCCTGCACCAGACTGTAGACCGCTTTCCATCTGCGATGGATCCATCCCGCCATAGGGCTGCGCGACGTAGATGGCGGGCGCGCCAAGCTGCGGGAAGATGTCGACTTTCATCTGCTGAATCGCCATGATCGACGCGAGCGCCACGGCCATCACGGCGACGAGAATCGTGATCGGCCGCCGCATGGCGATGAACACTAGCCACATGGGATAGCTCCTGCGAAGTCCGGCTGAAACCGGACAGGGCGTACGCGAAACCGTCTTCGCCGGTCGGGGCGACACCACATCATAGTGGTCCGCCTGACTTCTGTGTCAGCGTCGATTGCTCGGCACGCCTTGCCGGTGCGTTATCCGCGCCGCCGCCGATCCCTGAGACGATTGAGACAATGAGACACGCATGATACGATGATGGCATGGCGGCAGGCATGATCACGGTTGAGGAAGCCGGTCGCGCGCTGGGCGTCTCGCGTTCGACGGTCTGGCGTTTGATTCAGCGGGGCGCCCTCCCCAGTGTTCGCCGGGCTGGACGGCGGCTCGTTCCCGCTTCCGCCGTTCACACCCGCACGCGCCGCCAGCGGACAGCCGGCATTCCTCCGTTTTCTCACGACCATCCGATGGTCCGCCTCGTCGGTGCCGGGCGCGGCGGCGGCAGGACCCCTGGCGCCCGTAACAAGCACGCCATCCTCGACCGGTGATTCGCTCGGTCCTCTGGGATTCGAGCGCCATTCTCGCGCTGCTCGACGCAGACGATCAGGACCATGCACGTGCCGTCGCGGTGGCGCGTGCGATCGCGTCCGAGGCGCGCCCGAGCTTCGTCACGAATTACATCGAAGCCGAAGCGCACGCCCTTCTAACCCGCAAGCTCGGACGGACGATTGCCCGTCAGTGGCTGCTGACAGGCGGTTTGCCAGTCGTCCGGGTACTCCCCGCCGAAGAACAGAGAGCCAGAGAGATCCTCGCTCGACACGCCGACAAGGATTGGACCCTCTGCGACGCGATCTCGTTCGCCGTGCTCGACGGTCGTCGCGTCGGACGGGCCTTCACCTTCGACCACCATTTTCGAGAGTACGGACACATTCAGGTGCTGGGATTGAACGCGTGATGTTATTCGGTGCGCAACGCATCCAACGGCGACATCAAGCTCGCTCGAAAGGCTGGAACCAGGGATGCGACCAGCGCCGACAACCCGAGCGCCAGGACGGCTGCTAGCGTCACCACCGGATTGTAGGGATTCATGCCGTAAAGCTGGTGGCCGAGGAATCGCCCTGCGGCGAACGTCAACGGCAATCCAATGCATAGTCCGAAGAGAATCAGCCCGAATGCGCCTCGTACTACCAGCCGGACAACGTGGCCGCGATTGGCGCCCAGCGCCATACGCACGCCAATCTCGTTGATGCGGCGTCCGGCATGATAGGCAGTCACACCGTAGAGCCCAATCGACGCCAGGACAAGCGAAAGTACCCCGAAGAGCGACGTGAGGCGTGCGATGAGCCGTTGCTGGTTGAATTGATTGGCGACTTGTTCTTGCAACGTGCGAATCGAAATGATCGGCAGACCGGGATCCACGGAAGCCATGGCCTGGCGGACCTCCGCCACGGACAGGGTCGCCCCTGGCCTGATCACGATGACAATGTCGTGCAGGAACAGTGAGCCAAGATTGCTCTGTGTGTATTCGGCCTGCGCTTCGGGCAGAAAGAAGAAGGGGGCACCAGGCTGATTCAGATTGGATGCCCGATAGCGCGCATCTCGCGCGACGCCCACTACCTCGAATTGACGGCTGGCTCCGGGCTCGCGGCCGAAGTGCTTGCCGATCGGATCGTCGTTCCTGAAAAACTTACGCGCGAATGCCTCATCGATGACTGTGACATGTCGCGAGATCGCCGTATCCTGCTCGGAGATGCCGCGCCCTTTGATGATAGGGGTCCCGATGACGTCAAAGTATTCCGCGGTCACCCGATTCCAGGAAGCGAAGTTGTCATCCCTGGGCCCTGGCGCGGGATGGCCATCGACCCAGACGGCAGCACCCCACCCCCCGCCGCTGTGCGGTGAATAGAGGCACAGAGCCACGGAAGAAACGCCGGGAATGCTTGCGATCGAATCGTGAATGCGCCTGTAAAGCTGCGAGAGTTGCCCCGGCCGGTAACCGGCAAGCTTTGGATTCATGGTTGCCACTGCTGATTCTCGAGCCTCTGCAAGGCAGCCGTGAGCAAGCCTGCCGCCGACAGCAACACAAGCGACAGGACAACCTGGAGCACCACCAGTGTCTTCCTCGGGAGCGAGCCCGCGCGAGCGGTGGCGCGGCTGGCGCCGCGAAGCGCTTCAATCGGATCGACGCGCGCGGCCATCCATGCGGGAGCGATGCCGAAGGCAACGCCTGTCGACAGCGAGGTGACACAGGCGAACAGCAGCACCGGCACGGAAGGCGACGTGCTGATGGGCACGGCAGCGAAAACGAGAGCAGGATGCTTTCGATGAGAGTCTGTCCCACGACACGCGAGGCTCGGGCCCCCAGCGCCATGCTCAACGACGTCTGCCGCCGCTGTTCCATGCCGCGAACGAGCATCAGACCGGCTACGTTCGCGCAGACGATCAGCAGCACAAATCCTGTCACCATCATCATGATCTGAAGCCAGTGCTCGTACTGTTCCCGCATGCTGGTGATGCCGGCGCCCCCGGGGCTCAGGAACAACGTTTGCTCAGGGAATTTCGCGCGATCGCTGGCGCTCATCTCATCCCAGTGCGAACGCAGCCACTGCTTCAGCTCCACACGCATTTCCGCTTCAATGGACGCCGGCTTCGCGCCTGGCTGGAGGCGGCCGATCACGTCTAACCAATGAGTGTCGATCTTGAGCAGATCGCCATCGCTCTCGACGAACGGTTCCGTGTTCAGCGGTAGAAAGAAATCTGGTGGAGTGCTG